>JADFKG010000105.1 GCA_022565075.1 Chloroflexota bacterium
GGCCAGCGTGGCGGCGGCGGTGGCGGCCAGCGCGGCGGTGGCGGCGAACCCTATCGCGGTGGCGGCAGTGGCGACAGTGGCGGCGGCAGCGGACCCAGCAGGGACAACGACCCCAGCGGCGGATTCCGTCGCGAGCCGGGCAGCCCGCCCCCTCCGCCCCCCCCGGCACCGATGAAACGCTGGTAGACTGTACCCGCTTCGGCAGGACGTCTTCGCTGAAGACGAACCGCGTCCTGCCCGGCGGTGTCACATGACGATCAAAGTCCTGATCAGCGGCAGCGGCAAAATGGGCCGTGAGGTCCTGCACGCCGTCTCGGCCGAAGACGACATGGAGCCGGTCGGCGTCGTAGACCTGCTCTCCACCGAGGAGTACATCTCTCTGCCCGGTGAGGGCGAGGTGCTCGTGCCGTTCGAGCGCGACCCAGCCGCCCTCATCACCCGCACCCGCCCCGACGTGATCGTGGACTTCACGAGCGCCGAGTGGACGCCCAAGCTGGCGGAAGCGGCGCTGCAAGACAACGTGCGCCTCGTCTCGGGCACGAGCGGACTGAGCGAGCGCTTCCTCTCGCACCTGGGCGAAGAGTGCAGCAAGCGAGAGTTGGGCGCGGTCGTTGCCGCGAACTTCGCGATCGGGGCGATCCTCATGCAGCAGATGTCACGCATGGCCGCGCGCTTTTACGACAACGCTGAGATCATCGAGCAGCACCATGACGGCAAAGCCGACGCCCCGTCCGGCACTTCGCTGGCGACGGCGAAGGCGATCGTCGACGCACACGGCAAGCCGATGAGCGTAACGGCGACAAAGAGAGAGACGATCCAGGGCACACGTGGCGGCGTCGTCGACGGCGTCGCGATTCACAGCGTTCGCCTGCCGGGCCTCGTCGCCCACCAGGAAGTGATTTTCGGCGGGCCGGGCGAGACCCTCCGCATCCGGCACGACACATCGGACCGGGCTTCCTTCATGCCCGGCGTCCTACTTGCGGTACGCGAAGTGATGAACCTGAAGTCGCTCGTCGTCGGCCTCGAGGGGTTGTTCGGCTTCGAATCCGAGGGGACCCGCCAGCGAGCCGATGCCGGGTAAGACCGTCCTCATCCTGGGCGCCGGAATCGGCGGCCTCGTCGCCGCCAGCCGCCTGCGACGGATGCTCAACAAGGAGCACCGCGTCGTTCTCGTCGATCGTTCGCCGATCTTCACGTTCGCGCCTTCGTTCTCCTGGGTGATGCTGGGCCAGCGCAAGGTGGAGCGCATTTCGCGAGACCTGCGCAGGCTGGAGCGAAAGGGGATCGAGTTCAAGGCGGCCGAGATCACCGGCTTCGACTTCGAAAACAAGCGCGTGCAGGCGCAAGACGGCGAAGAGCTGCCCTACGACTACCTCGTCGTCAGCCTTGGCGTCGACTACTCCTCCGACGAGGTGCCGGGCCTGAACCGCGCGTGGACGTTCTACCACGCCGAAGGCGCCGAGGGCCTGCGGGAGGAGTTGCCGAACTTCAGCGGCGGCCGCGTCGCCGTCTGCGTCACCTCGCTGCCGTACCGTTGCCCGGCCGCGCCGTACGAGGGTGCGATGCTCCTGGAGCACCTGTTCCGCAAGCGCAAGATCCGCGGCGATGTCGAGCTGCACTTCTACTCGCCGGAGCAGCTTCCGCTGAAAGCGACCGGTAAGGAGATCGGCGGGCGCGTGCTCGACCTGCTCCAGGAGCGCGGTATCGGCTTCACCGGCGGCGTCTCGCTCAAGTCCGTGGACCACGAGAAGGGGCGGCTCAACTTCAGCGACGGCTCAGACGCCGGCTTCGATATGCTTATCGCGACGCCCGTGCACCGGCTGCCGAACGTGCTCAAGCGTTCGGCGCTCGTTAACGGCGGCGACTGGGTGTCGGTCGACCGCAAGACGCTGGCGACGGCCGCGCCCGACGTCTACGCGATCGGCGACACGACGGTGATCCCGCTGGCGAACGGAACGCAGCTGCCCAAGGCAGGCGTCTTCGCGCACGGCGAGGCCGAGGTCGTCGCGCGCAACCTCGCCGCCGAGATCGCCGGCAACGACCCGATCTGGGATTATGGCGGGCAGGGCTCCTGCTTTATGGAGACCGGCGGCGGCCGTGGCTCCTACATCACGGGCCATTTCTTCAACGAGCCGGACCCGGACGTCGTCATGCGCGGCCCCAACCGTATGTGGCACTGGGCCAAGGTCGGCTTCGAGCGTAACTGGCTCTGGCGCTGGTTCTGACGGCTAGCGAGCCTCGAATCCGGGCCACGACGCCGGCACTGCCATTGCCTCACGAACTCCCGATTCGCTACCATGGCTCCACGATGCCAGCACCACTGAACGTAGCGGTCGTCGGCGCCACGGGCCTGGTCGGCCGCGAGTTCCTCAAGATCGCCGCGGAGCGGGCCTTCCCCATCAAGGGGCTGCGCCTCCTCGCCTCGCACCGCTCAGTCGGCAAGAAGATCACCTACGGCGAGTGGGAGATCGAGGTCGAGGAGGCGACGCCAAAGTCGTTCGAGTCCGTCGACCTGGCGTTCTTCTCGGCGACGACTGAAGTCTCGAAGACGCTGATCCCGCCGGCGGTCAAGGCCGGCGCCGTCTGCATCGACGACAGCTCGGCCTGGCGCATGGAAGAAGACGTCCCGCTCGTCGTGCCGGAGGTCAACGCCGACGACCTGAACGATCACAAAGGCATCGTCTCGATCCCCAACTGCCCCACTACGCCGCTCTGCCATGTGCTGTGGCCCGTGCACCAGAAGTACGAACTCGTGCGCGTGATCGTCGACACCTACCAGTCCGTGTCGGGAACCGGCGCCGCGGCCGTCCGCGAGCTGACCGAGCAGACGCGCCAGGTGCTCGACGGCAACGACACGCGGCCGCACGTCTACCCGCACCAGATCGCCTTCAACCTCTTGCCTCAGGTCGACGTCTTCCTCGGCAGCGGCTACACGAAGGAAGAGTGGAAGATCATCAACGAGACGCGCAAGATCATGCACGAGCCGGAGCTTGCCATCTCTGCTACCTGCGTGCGGACGCCCGTCTTCACCGGGCACTCTGAGGCCGTGCACGCCGAGTTCGCCAGGCCGATCACCCCCGAGGATTTCCACGAGACGATCAAGGCGACTGCCGGCATCTACGTCCAGGACGAGCCGTCGGTCAACATGTACCCGACGCCGTGGGCCGTCGCCGGCCGCGACGAGACGTTCGTGGGCCGCATACGGCAGGACGCCTCGCACCCGATGGGTATCGCCTTCTGGCTCGTCAGCGACAACTTGCGCAAGGGCGCGGCGCTGAACGCGATCCAGATCGCCGAAGAGATGATCGCCCGCAACCTGATCTAGGCGACCCCGCGGATGAGCTACCGCGAGGGCGCTCGCCGCGTGGCCTTGCGATCCGGATCAGCCCCCTCGCTAGAGGTCCGGCTCAGGCAGCCTGAGCGCTAGTCGCACCGGGCTCGTGCCCTCCGCCAGGTCCAGCTTTGCGCCGTTAAGCGACGCTGACGTCTCCATGTCTATGTGCAATACCGGCTTTTCGTTCCGGGAGATGATCTCATCACCATCATGCGCCTCGTCGAGAACGAGGCCGAACTCGCCGTCCTCACCCTTCGCCAGCCGCAGTACCTGCTCTTCAGGCAACTGGCCGGCCTCCAGCGCGTTGGCCATCACGACCAGCGCTCTGTCACTCACAATCAGCACGGGGGCTACCTCCTTGCGCGCACTTTCACCAGGAGCCTTAACGTTAGCACCGGCGTCCAGCCAGCGACGCTCTCAGGCTCGGGCATCTTACGTCCAATCGTAGCGGTTAGAGCGAGTACAGGCGAGCCTCGGAGCAGGCTTCGTCGATCGGCGTCAGACGTGCGCGCTAAAAGGGGCGGCCACAGCGCCGATCGGCAGCCGCCCGGCAAGGCGGTTTTAGATACCGGAAGAGGCCAAAAATATGGTAAAATGTACTTGCGATCACAAACACTCAAACCCCTTCCAAAAAGGACTGATTTTCCCCGTATGCCAGACGCAAAACAGAAGTATACCGCCGCCGACATTCAGGTCCTCGAGGGGCTGGAGGCCGTTCGGCGGCGGCCCAGCATGTACATCGGCTCGACCGATGAGCGCGGCCTCCACCACCTTGTTTACGAAATCGTCGATAACTCCATCGACGAGGCGATGGCGGGCTTCTGCGACCGCATCTCCATCGTCATCGGCACCGACGGCTCAGTTACCGTTTCCGACAACGGCCGCGGCATCCCCGTAGACAAGCACAAGCGAACCGGCAAGTCCGCGCTGGAAACCGTGATGACCTACCTGCACGCCGGCGGCAAGTTCGACAGCCAGGCCTACAAGGTCTCCGGCGGCCTGCACGGCGTCGGCGCGGCGGTCGTCAACGCCCTATCGTCAGAGATGTGGGTGGAGGTCCGCCGCAACGGCAAGACCCACCGCCAGGTTTACGAGCGCGGCAAGGCCAAGGGCCCGCTCAAGACGTCGTCCAACGGCGCCAAGGAGACGGGCACCACCACCTGGTTCCTGCCGGACCACGAGATCTTTGATGACCCAACCTTCGACTTCAACACGCTCATGCAGCGCTTCCGCGAGATGGCCTTCCTCACGAAGGGCATCTGGATCGAGTTCTCCGACGAGCGCGTAGACCGCAGCTTCACCTACTACTTCGAGGGTGGCATCCGCTCGTTCGTGGCGCGACTCAACAAGGACCGCCACACATACCACGAACCGTTCTACATGGAGCGCAACGTCGAAGGCACAATGGTCGAGATCGCGCTCCAATACAACGATAGCTTCAACGAGTCGACTTTCTCGTTCGCCAACTGCATCCGCACTATCGACGGCGGCACACACCTGACCGGCTTCCGCTCCGCTCTGACGCGCGCGCTCAACGAGTACGCGCGCAAGGCGAAGATCCTCAAGGACGCCGACTCCAACCTCTCCGGCGAGGACACTCGCGAGGGGCTGGTCGCCGTCATCAGCGTCAAGCTCGCCGAGCCGCAGTTCGAGGGCCAGACGAAGGGGCGCCTCGGCAACGCCGAGTTGAAGGGCATCGTCGAATCCGCCCTCGGCGAGGCGCTTTCCAGCTGGCTCGAGGAGCACCCGCAGGACGCCCGCAAGATCATCGAGAAGGGCCTGACGGCAGCACGCGCCCGCGAAGCCGCCCGCAAGGCGCGCGACCTCGTGATCAAGAAGGGCTTCCTCGACGACAGCGTCCTGCCCGGCAAGCTGGCCGACTGCTCCGAGCGCAACCCGGAGGTGCGGGAGCTGCACCTGGTGGAGGGCCCCTCGGCCGGCGGCACCGCCAAGGAGGGCCGCGACCGGCGCTTCCAGGCGATCCTGCCGCTGCGAGGCAAGATCCTGAACGTGGAGAAGGCGCGCCCGGACAAGGCGCTGGCCCACGAGGACATCAGGGCCGTGATCACCGCCCTTGGCGCCGGTTTCGGCGAAGACTTCAACGCAGAGAAGCTGCGCTATCACCGCGTGATCATCATGACCGACGCCGACGTCGACGGCGCCCACATCCGCACGCTGCTGCTGACGTTCTTCTTCCGCTACATGCCGGAGCTGATCGATGGCCGCCACCTCTACATCGCTCAACCGCCCCTCTTCCGCGTGCAGAAGGGCAAGGACGTGCGCTGGTTCTTCTCCGACAAGGACAAGGACGCGTACCTCAGCAAGCTCAAGGAGACCCGGGGCCTCATGGTGCAGCGCTACAAGGGTCTGGGCGAGATGAACCCGTCGCAGCTCTGGGAGACGACGATGGACCCGGAGATCCGCACCGTCCTCGAGGTCACCGTCCCGGATGCGGTGGAGGCCGACCGCGTCTTCAGCGACCTGATGGGCGAAGAAGTCGCCCCGCGCAAGCGCTTCATCCAGGCGCACTACGACAGAGCCAAGCTGGACGTCTAGCGCCGCACCCATCCGTATACTGGACAGGTGCCTGACAAGAGCGAACCGGCCCGCCTCGACGACTTCCTGCTCGGCCTCCACGGCGCAGATCCGTTCGCCGAAGTATCTGACGCCTCGGAGGCGCACCGCGTTGAGCACGCCTCCACCCTCGCGGGCGGCGAGCAGGAGTGCGGCGCGTATCCATCGAGCGCGCTGAAGATGCGCCTGCTCGCCGCCACCGGCCGCGCGACTGGCGCGAAGAGGGTGCTCGAGATCGGCGGCGGGCTGGGTTACAGCGCCCTCTGGTTCGCCGAGATCGTGGGTGAGGGCGGGCGCGTCGAGACGATCGACCGCTTCGCCGAGCACATCGAGGCGATCCGCCGGTACGCAGAGCGGTTCGGGATGGGAGACCGCATCACGGCGCTGGCGGGCGAGGCAGACGACGTCCTGCCCACTCTCGACGGCGCCTACGATATCGTCCACGACGACGGCTGGTTCGGCGCTCAACCGTCGTATTACGACCGGCTTGCGGGCCTCCTTCGGCCGGGCGGGCTGTTGGTGCTGTCGAACTGGTTTCTTCTGGAGCACGCGGTGACGGGCCAGTCGCCCGTCGATTGGTCAGAGGTCCTCGGGCCCACCTGGGCGGAGGACGTCAAGTCCTACGCGCGCCGTCTGGCGGCCGATGAGCGCTATGACGTTTCGTTCGTCCAGAACCCAGCCGTCGCCCTCGCCTACAGGCGACCCGATGCCTGAGACTTCCCAGACCGTCCTCGTCTTCGAAACGACCGCGGGCGACCCGCCCATCGAGTTCCTCGGCGACTCCAGCGACATCGTCTACTTCATCTCGATGGCGCACTCCGAGCGCTACGGCGCGGACCACCCGCTGGCCAAGGCCTCGAGCATCATCAAGCGCCGGCTGCGCGTTCCCATGGGCCCCCTGCTCAACTTCGGCGACGCGGCCGCCGAGAACGCCGTCGAGGAGGAGCTCCTGGGGCGGCTGTGGCAGGACGCGACGGACCTGGCTGAATGCGCCCGCTCCGTGGCTTCGGCGATCGACTCAGACGAAGAGCTGCGAGAGATGACATCGGCCCTGCCGGAGCTGCCGGAGCGCCTGCGTGAGCTGGCGGCGATGGCCGACTGGGCGGGCGAGCAGGACGCGCAGGTGCGCCTGACGTTCGTGCTCTAGTCGCGGTAGAGCTTCTCGGCTGCGATGTACTCGCGGACAGCCTCCGGGACGAGGCCCTCGATCGAGCGTCC
>JADFKG010000106.1 GCA_022565075.1 Chloroflexota bacterium
CTCGGCCGTGATCGGCCCGATGCAGGCGATGAGCGGCCGCGATTCGCCTTTGAGCGCTGCCGCGTCGGGGCCGAGGATGGCTAGCAGGTTGCGCACGGTGGATGACGAAGTGAACGTCACGATGTCGATGCGGCCCTCACGGATGCTGGCGAGCGTCTTCGGGTCGGGCTCGGACGGCACGGCGGCGCGGTAGACCGCAATCTCGTCAACGGTCGCACCCATCGCCTCCAGGCCGGAAACAAGCTCGGCGCGGGCGGACTCGGCCCGCGGCAGAAGCACCGCGTCGCCCTCGCTCACGTGGGCGCGCATCGCTTCGACGACCGCCTCGGCGACGTACTCGTCCGGGACGACGTCCGCGGTGATTCCGTGCGACCGCAGAGCGTCAGCAGTTGCCGGCCCGATCGCGAAGACTCGCGTGCCACCAAACGAGCGGGCGTCGAGGCTGCGCTCGGCGAGGTGCTCGAACGTCAGCTCCACAGCGTTGGCGCTGGTGAACCCGCACCAGGCGTAACCGCCGTCGCGGAGACGATCGATGGCCGCGGACAACGGCGTCGTGTCGGCGACCGGCTCGATCTCGATCGCCGGCAGCTCGACCGGGATCGCGCCCTGCGCGGCGAGCAGCCGCGCCAGGTTGCTCGCCTGCCGCCTCGTGCGCGTGATGAGGACTCGCTTGCCGAACAGTGGTCGCGACTCGAACCAGGACAGGGTCTCGCGAAGGCGCACGACCTCGCCGACTATAGTGATCGCCGGCGGCGTCAGGCCTGCCTCGGCGACGCGCTCGGCGATATCGGCCAGCGTGCCGGTGACGGTGCTCTGCTCGGGCGTCGTGCCCCAGCGGATGACGGCGACGGGCGTCGTCTCCGGACGGCCGTTAGCGACGAGGTTGGCGACGATCTCCGGCAGCTTCTTCACGCCCATCAGGAAGACGAGCGTGTCGACGGCGGTGGCGAGATGCGGCCAGTCGATAGCGGACTCGGGTTTGCCGGGTTCCTCGTGACCGGTGATGACGGCGAAGCTGGCGGCGACGCCGCGGTGCGTGACGGGGATTCCGGCGTAGGCCGGCACCGCAACGGCAGAAGTGACGCCGGGTACGATCTCGAACGGGATGCCGGCGGCGCGCAACGCCTCGGCCTCCTCGCCGCCGCGGCCAAAGACGAACGGATCGCCGCCCTTCAGCCGGACGACGCGCCTGCCCTCGCGCGCCTTATCGGCGAGAATCTGGTTGATCGCGTCCTGATCGTGCGAGACATCGGCGCCACTGACCTGGCCGGGAACCTTGCCCACGTATATCAGCTCGGCGTCCGCTCTCGCATAGTCGAGGAGGCGCTCGCTGATCAGGCGGTCGTAGACGATCACGTCCGCCTCGCGGATGCGGTCGAGGCCGGCGACCGTGATCAGCCCGGGATCTCCCGGCCCGGCGCCGACGAGATACACGACGCCCTTTCTCACGCGGTCGCCTCCAGCAGCGCCTCGGCGCCCTGTGCGATCAGGTACTCGGCGAGGCGGACGCCCAGTGCATCGGCTTCACCGGCGGGGCTCTCCATCTCACCGCGCAGAAGACGTCCCTTGCCGCCGACCAGACCGCGCAGGCGAAGCGGCGCGCGCTCAGGCGACGGTCCGTAGCCGACGGTGGCGTAGGCAGCGATCGCGGCGTGACAGCCACCGCCCAGGCGACGCTCAAAACCGCGCTCGGCGGTCACGGCGACACGCGTCTCACGGTCGTCTACGGCGCGCACGAGATCGAGGGCCTCGCGGTCGTCCGATCGCACCTGCAGAGCGAGCGCGCCCTGACCGACGGCCGGGAGCATCTCTTCCGGCTCGAAGATCTGCGAGGCGCGTTCCAGCCAGCCGAGGCGGGCGAGGCCAGCCGCCGCCAGCACGACGGCGTCGTATTCGCCCTCCTCGGCCTTGCGGATTCGGGTGTCAACGTTGCCCCGAATGTCGCGCACTTCGATGTCAGTGCGAAGAGCCCTGAGCTGTGCGGCGCGGCGCGGACTGCCGGTGCCAATCGCGGCGCCGGACGGCAGCGCGGCGAGCGGCAAGCCATCGCGCGAGACGAGGACGTCCCGTGGATCATCGCGAGGAAGGACAGCGGCGACCATCAGGCCATCGGTCTCAGCGCTGGGCAGATCCTTGAGGCTGTGAACGGCGAGGTCGATCTCGCCGTCGAGCAGCGCGCGTTCGATCTCGATTACGAAGACGCCCCGGCCGCCGATCTCGGTGAGCGACTGCTGAGAGCGGTCGCCGGCCGTAGAGATCGTGCGCGTGTCGAACGCCGAGCCAGCGTCAGAGACGGAAAGAGCTTCGATCGCGATCTCTGTCTGACGGGTAGCGAGGAGAGAGCCGCGGGTGCCTATCGTGAAGGTGCGGGCGGACACAATTGAGGCCGCCTCCTAGTGGCCGCCCGCCGGGCTGCGCGGCCGCGAGCCCGAGGGGTGGATGTCGAAGAGGTCCTCCAACGCTTCCATGTACAACCCCTTGTCGGAGCCGTTCTTGAGGCGGGCGATCGGCCGGTCGAGCATCTTCTTGACGATCGCTGCTGTCATCGCCTCGATCCGCTTTCGGTCAGTGTCATCGAGGTCCATCTTGCCGAGGGTGCGTTTGATCTCGCGCAGGCGGATCGCCTCTGCGCGCTCCCGGAGGGCGGAGATTACAGGCACGACGTCGAGCGAACGCCACCACTCCTCGAAGGCGGCAACTTCCTCGCTGATGATCGCCTCGACGTTCTCGACCTCGGCGCGGCGGCCGCTCCGGCCCTCGTTCGTGACCGCCTCGATGTCGTCGATGTCGCAGAGGTGGACGCCGGAGATGTCGCGGACAGACGGGTCGACGTCGCGCGGTACGGCGATGTCGATGAAGAGGAGGCCGCGGTCGGCGCGGCTCTCCATCACCGGCTTCACGTCGTCGGGCCCGATGACGAAACCTTCCGCACTCGTACCACTGATCACGATGTCGGAGACCAGCAGAGCGTCGCGCAGATGATCGAAATCGACGGCCTCGGTTTCGGGGCCGAGCTGGTCGGCGAGGGCCACTGCGCGTTCCTGCGTGCGGTTGGCGACGAGGATGTGCGACTGGGTCTGCTGCGCCAGCGCGCGGGCCGCTAGCTTGCCCATGCTGCCGGCGCTGATGACGAGCACGGTCTTGCCGGCCAAGTCGCCGAGGGACTTCCTGGCGAGCGACACGGCCGCCGAGCCAACGGAGACGGCGTGACGGCCAATGTTCGTCTCGGAGCGGGCCCGCTTGCCGGCGTGAATCGCGGAGTGGAAAAGGTACGAGAGCGTGCCGTTGAGGGTAGCAGCGTCGGTGGCGATCGACATCGCCTCTCGCACCTGGCCAAGGATCTGGGACTCCCCCAGCACCATCGAGTCGACGCCGCTGGCCACGCGCAAGAGGTGGTTGGCAGCGGCTGCGTGCTGGAGCACGTAGAAGTGCTTGTCGCTTACTGCAGCACTCTTCGCGTCGTTTAACAGACGGATCAGGTCACCGCCCTCGCCTTCCGGCACCGTGGCGTAGAGTTCGGTGCGGTTGCAGGTGGAGAGCAGGACTGCGCCACCCAGGTCGGCGGCGATCTGCGGCAGCTGCTCACGCAGTTCATCGCCCGTGAAGGCTAGCGTCTCACGCTCCTCGATGGGCGAGGTAACGTGGTTTAAGCCAACGCAGGTGAACAGCAGGTTCTTGCTCATGACAGTTCAGGGACGGCCTGGCCCGAAGGCGAGAAGAGGAGATCGAGAAAGCGCGCCTTCGCCTCGTCACGCTTACCCTCCCGGATGAGCTTCTTGACGATGCCGTCGAGCGCGGCGTTCCAGACGTCGAGGTTGTCGCGCTTGCAACGCGGGCAACCCTCGACCTCGAGGCCGCGCTGGCGAGTCTCGCTGCGAATCTCGGCCGCCAGGTCGAGGAGCGCGGCGTCGTCGTCGGTCAGGAACGTCTCCAGGTCTTCGCGCACCTTGCGGGCCATCGCCGGGCTCTTGCCGGCGGTCGAGATGGCAAGCGTTAGGTCGCCCTTGCGAATGACGCCTGGCATGACAAAGTCGCAGTTGGGCACGTCGTCGACGGCGTTGACCCAGATATGGCGCTCGCGGCCCTCTGCCCAGACCTTCTCGTTCTCGGCGCGACTGTCGGTAGCGACGAACACAAGCTCGTAACCCGCGATGTCGCCGGGCTCGTACTCACGCTCGATGTGTGTGAGCCGGCCGGCGTCGCGCAGCTCCGTCAGAGTCTCGTTCAGCTCCGGGCTGACGATCGTGACCTTCGCGCCGGCGTCCAGTAGGCCACCGATCTTCTGCTCGGCAATGGTGCCGCCGCCGATCACGACGACTGGCTTATCGGCGATGTCCAGAAAGACAGGGTAGTAGCGCATTGATCAGGCGAGGCGGCCCTTGACGGCGGGCCCCGCCATCTCAGCTTCCTCGTAGGACTCGGCGATGGAGAGGAGGACCTGGTCGCCCAGGTTCGCCAGCAGCTCCCAGAGCTCAATCGCCTTGTCGCCGGTGAGGTCGCTCTTCTGCGCCTCTTCCATCGCCGTTTCGTCCAGCGTCCTGCGGAAGAAGGTGAACGCCTCGATGGCGTCGCGCAGGCTGAGACCGTCGCGCACAAGGAGCGTGCCGTACTCGCGGGCGATGCCACGCGCTTCTTCCATCAAGTGCGGGCGGTTGGCGCCGCTGGAGAGGTACGCCGACACGAGCGTGACGAGGCGCCGGCCCAGAGGCCGCAGGTGAGCGCGCTCTTCTTCCGTGAGCTCGTCGTACCAGTGCGCGCCCTCGCCGCTTCCGCGCTGCAAGCGGCGACGGATGCGCGTGAGCGCAACGTTGCCGATGGAGCTGTAGGGATCACGGGAGGCGGGCACCTGCCCGGACATCAGGACACGCAGGTCATCCTCAGAGAAGCGGCGGTGGCCACCGGGGGTGCGAAAAGCGCGCACGTGGCCGGCGTCAGCCCAGCGGCGAAGCGTCGATTCGTTGACGCCGAGCAGTTTGCAGGCTTGACCGAGGGTTATCCAGCGTGGGGACGGTTCATCTTCGCCACGAAAACGAACATTCATAGGCGAACCTCACTAAATTTTACGAATCGGTGGGGCGGAGCGCTGTTCTGACCAAGATTTTAGACATCCCACTGCGGGGTGTCAACGCAGGTTTACATAGTTCGCCCATACGAATCCGGCAATCTTGCCGAAAACACCTCTCACGGGCCGATCTCCTCTCCCCTGTGCTACGCTGACTCCACCGTGAGCAGGGACATCCCGGCGCCAGATCTGGACGGCTCGGCGCTCCGCATCGCCGTCATCGTGGCGCGCTTCAACGAACACATCACTTCGCGTCTGCTGGAGGGCGCGCTGAATGCGGCTGAGCGCTACGGAGTGAATGAGCACACCGTCAGTTGGGTGCCGGGCTCATTTGAGCTGCCTGTCGTCGCCCAAAAGCTCGCCAAATCTGGTCATTTCGACGCCGTCGTCTGCCTCGGCTGCGTCGTGCGCCATGAAACGGACCACTACCGCTACATCGCCGGCGAGGCGGCGTCCGGGATCCAGCGCGCCTCCCTGGATACGGGCGTGCCCTGCATCTTCGGCGTGCTCACCTGCGACACGGAAGAGCAGGCGCTCGAGCGCTCCGGCGGCGAGCAGGGGAACAAGGGTGCGGACGCCATGCAAACGGCCGTCGAGACGGCGAACCTCTTGCGTTCGCTGTAGAACGCCTCCCCCACTACAATCGTTCCGTGAGTGAGCTCGCTGTTGAAGTACGAGGGCTGCGCAAGGCCTACGGGCCCGTCGTGGCCGTGGGCGGGATCGATCTGTCGGTGCGGCGCGGCGAGATCTTTGCCCTGATCGGCCCCAACGGCGCTGGCAAGACGACGACGCTCGAGATCCTCGAGGGGCACCGCCGCGCCGACGCCGGCCACGTCCGCGTGCTGGACAAGGACCCGGCGCGGAACGAAATCGCCCTCAAGGCACGCATCGGCATCGTCCTCCAGAGCACGAGCATCCAGCCGTACCTGACGGTGGAGGAAACGATCGAGCAGTTCCGCGGCTACTACCCCGCCCCGCGCCCGCTCGATGAGCTGATCGACATCGTCGGGCTGGAAGCGTCGCGCAAGAAGCTCGTGCGCCGTCTCTCCGGCGGCCAGCAGCGGCGGCTGGACGTGGCGATCGGCCTGGCCGGCGACCCCGAGTTGCTCTTCCTTGACGAACCCACGACCGGGTTCGATCCGGCCGCCCGGCGCAGCGCCTGGGAGATGATCCGCGGCCTGAAATCAGTGGGCAAGACCGTCCTCCTGACCACCCATTACATGGACGAGGCCCAGGCGCTGGCAGACACGGTGTCGATCATCCGCGAGGGGCTGATCGTCGCCGAGGGAACACCAGACGAGCTGCGCGCCGGCCAGGCCGAGACGGTGATCTCGTTCCGCTTTGCCGGTTCATCTGACGACCTGCCGCCGATGGCCGCCGCAGCCACGTTTGAGAACGGCCGCGCCGTGCTACTTACGACGGACCCAACAACCGCCCTGCACGAGCTGACCGGCTGGGCGAAGGCGCGAGGCGAGGCGCTCGAAGGCCTCAGCGTGACACCGGCGTCGCTCGAAGATGTGTATCTGGGGCTGACCGGAGACGAAGCGCAATGAGCGCCAGAATGGCCCTGCGTCAGGTGGGGTACGAAAACCGCTCCTTCTGGCGGAACCCGGCGGCGGCGTTCTTCACGTTCCTCCTGCCCTTGATCTTCCTCGTCCTCTTCAACTCGCTCTTCGGCGACAGCGAGCTGACGATCGACGGGCGCGACGTGGACGGATCGGCGTTCTACATACCGGGAATAGTAGCGTTGGCCGTCGTCAGCGCCTGTTACACAAACATAGGCATGATGGTGACGATCGCACGCGACAACGGCATCCTCAAGCGTGTTCGCGGGACGCCGCTGCCGCCGTGGGCCTACATCTTCGGACGGCTGGCGCACGCCATGATGGTCAGTCTGCTGCTCGTCGTGATCGTGGTCGGCGTCGGCGCGGCCGCCTACGGCACGGCCGTGCCCAGCAACACACTCCCGGCCTTCGCGGTGACCCTGCTGCTGGGAGCGGCGACGTTCTGCGCGCTAGGGCTGGCGCTGACC
>JADFKG010000107.1 GCA_022565075.1 Chloroflexota bacterium
AGGCCGTCGTGTCATCGTTGGTGATGGTGCCGCTAGTGCAGACCAGGCCGACGGTGACGTCGGCGGTGCTGTCCGGGATGAAGTCCTTGTTGACGGTCACCGTCCCAATGCGCAGCGTGTTGGTGATCGTGCACTGACCGGTGGCGACGAGGGCGGCGTTGCAGGTGCCGCTCGAGGTGTAGCCGGCCGGGATCGGCGATTCAGTGGCGGTGCAGTTGGGGTCGCCGCTGAAGCCGGTGACTTCGAAGACAGCGGGGTTCAGTTCGCTGGAGTTCTTGGGGTTGGGCCCAGTGACCGTGCCGCTGGCGCAACTAAGAGTGACGCTGACGGTCGTGGTGTCGGTACCGGGCTTGTCCGAGAAGTCCTTCTTGACGGTGAAGTTAGCGCTGTTGAGCGTGTTCGTGAAGGTGCAAGTGATGTCCTCGCCGGAGTCCACATCGATAGTCACGGTGGGTGACGTGATGACGCTGCCGCTGTCCGTGTCGCCAACACACGAGAGGCCGGTCAGGGTCCACCCCGCCGCGACGGTCTCCGTGACCGCGTAGCTCCCAGCGACGAGACCGGTGAAGGTCATACTGCTGGCCAGCTCGTCTCCCTCGTCACCGTCGTCCTCCAGAAGGAAACTGCCCAGATCACCGGTGAAGGAGAAGTCCTGGGGGTCGTTAGGGATTGCGTCCTTGACTATGGTCACCGAGCCCGGCGCGGGGACTCCTCCGGACTGGATCTGGTTGTCGCGGTTGCCTACGGATTCACAGGAGGTGTCGCTCGGCTCTTGCAGGCAGATATACATCAAGTGGAACGGCGCGCCCGCGATGGCGCTGGAGCCGCAGGAGCTTCCGCCATTGCACCCTGTCCCCCACCCGATAGCGGCGCCAAGCGGATCTGCGGACTCCGCCAGGTGGCCCGCGAACCACAGTCCAACCAGGGTGTCGGCAGACGTCGTGCTCACAGTTACAGTGACGACTACGTTGCTCTTACCGCAGTCCTTAAAGCAGTCGGGGTCTGAGTCCGGGTCGTGAGCATCCCCGCCTGGATTGTCTTCGCCGTCCGTCGGGCCCGTCGGTGGGTCGGGAAACTCGACAGTCACTCCCGCTGAACATGCTGGTGTGCAGCCGAGCGTGACCTTGCGCGCTCCCGCGCCAGCAGGGTTCTCACGCAGACCGACATCATCAAATGGATCCGTGGGGATATCGCCAAACTGCACGTTGGTGCTGAATATGTCCGTGCACTGGAGCGCGGAGACGAAGCCCGGAAGATTAGCGCATTCGTTCAGCAGCGCGCCGCTCTGAGTTTCGTCGGGACTTGTGAGGAAGTCGAAGGCATAGATGTCTGAATTGGAGAATTCATACGTGAAGGCGAATGTATGGGTGCCGACTTCTGGTAGTTGATGGAACAGGCGCTGAGGCACGTTGCTTCCCTCCGTGTAGAGGGAGTTATTTTGATTCAGGCCGCCATTGATCCATGTGCAGGGGTCGATAATGTTGTCATTGTTGCTGTCATTCTTGCATTGGGTGAAGCTAATGTTGGCGTCGGTGAACGTATGCACAGCGACCGGCGGCTCTGACAGATCACCGCTCCACGGCGAGTTGTAGGCGCGTACCTCGTACGTCCCGAAGATCCCGTTCAGTTGGTAGAGATAGGTGAAGTCTCCAAGCCCATCGCTGGTGACCGTATCCCAGCCCGGCAGAAAAGAGCCGTCGCCAAGGACGATGCTGCCGTCGGGCCGAATGACCGGGATGTCGTAAAGAGTATTGGCGACGAACCCGTTGCCCGCGACAGACACGGTCTCGTTGGCATAGTAGTCTTCTTTGTCCGTCGAGAGGATGGGCGCCGCAGTGCCGCGGGAGACCACGAGAAGGGCGATCGTGAGCGCTAGCAGGGCGGCGATCACAGCCGCGAGGCGAATCATCGTTCCGGGGATTAGCCTCGCGCGCATGCGTAAAGCCCCCCGCTCTCAGGACTCTGAAAAGGGGCAGCCTGAACCAGTGCCGTCGCACTCATTCGAAAGCCACTGCCCAGCAGAAGGGCAGGAATCGACTTCACACCGTAGCCGCCCCTTGTGAGGGGTGCCGGAAACACGGCCAAACCGGCGGTTTCACCGCCAAGAACTGTCCGGGTAAACTATCCGGCTCGTTAAATAAGCGAGTATGTTCGCGGAACAACACCGCACCCCCAATGAATTTAGCCCCATTATTCGGTCGAGGCCAGAACCTGTCAAGCGGTTAACCCGCCATAGGGCGCAATGGTTACGGCGAAACCACTCCCCAATAGTTGCAGTGTTGGCGCGCGTTCGTCTCGGAATCCACAGGGAATGCGCTCCCCCGGCCAGAGCAAGCGAGGCGGCCCCTCAGACGGAGTGCGTCTCGTCGTCGCGCAGGCGGCCGTCTTCCAGCCACACAACACGGTCCGCGAACTGGCGGATGCGGTTGTCGTGCGAGACGACGACCACCCCCTTGTGCAGCTCCATCGCCTTCTGGCGCAGCAGCTCCATCACCTCGTGTCCGCGCTTGGAGTCCAGGTTCGCCGTCGGCTCGTCCGCCAGCAGCAACTCCGGGTCTTTGGCCAGCGCCCGCGCGATCGCGACGCGCTGCTTCTCGCCGTCGCTCAGCTTCTTCGGCAGCGCGTGCATGCGATGTCCCAGCCCGAACATCTCCAGCAAGTCCCTCGCCCGCTCGTCCGCGGTCTGCTTATCGTGCCCGTGGTTCTGCGAGACGATGACCACGTTCTCCAGCGCCGACAACGCCTCCAGCAGGTTGAAGCTCTGGTAGATGAACCCGACCTTGGTTCGCCGCACGCTCGCCAGATCCCCCTCCGACATCTCGCTGACGTCGATGCCGCAGACGTGCACCCGCCCGACCGAGGGCCGCAGCAGCGCCCCGGCGATCGTCAGCAGCGTCGTCTTGCCGGAGCCCGACGGCCCCATGACGGCGACGATCTCGCCGCCGTTGACCTGAAACGAAACGTTGTCGAGAGCCTTCACCTCGAACTCGCCGGAACGGTATATCTTGCTGACGGCGTCGAGCTTCAGGATCGGTGGACGATCCTGCACAGGCTCGGGTGTATCAGCCTTTGAAGACGGAGACCGGGTCAATGTTTGCCAGCCTTCTAACTGGGATGTAGGCAGCGATCAGCGACATGAGCAGGGTGGCGCCCGCGATGCCAAGGATGTCTTGCCAGCGTACGAATACAACGAACTGAGGGACCTGCGTCTGGGCGAAGGGCCCCACGAAGATCGTCATCGCGGCGCCGACGAGGAACCCCAGGATGCCCGTGACCATGCTCTGCTCGAACACGACACGGTAAAGATACGAGTTCGTGAACCCTTCGGCCTTCAGGATCCCGTATTCGCGCGACTTTTCGATGGTAGCCGTGTAGATCGTCAGGCCGGCCACCGCCAGTCCGACGATGAAGGCGACGATCAGGACGACGATCAGGATCGGCAGAATCTGGCCCAGGATGCGATCCCGCGTCTCCGCTGCGAACGCCTCGCCCGTGATGAACTCCACGCCGGGGATCGCCACCTCCAGCCGCCGCGCCACCGACTCCCGCTCGTCCGGATTCTCCAACGTCATCACGAAGAACGTGCGCTGCGACGGCGGGTCTAACGCCAGGAAGTCGACCGCGGTATCTATCGTCACGTGGCCGACCTGCGTATAGACGAAGTCGCCACCCTTGGAGTAGCCGACAACCGTCAGCGACTTCGTGCCGCGCACGAGCCGGTCGCCGATGTTAACGTCGTAGCGCCGGTGCATCTGCTCGTCGACGATGATCTCGCCCGGGCCCGGCGGGCTCTTGCCCTCCGTCACCTCCAGCGGTCCGCCCAGGCCGACCTCCGGGTCGTAGCCCACGAAGTGCACGTCGAACGTGTTGTCCGGGTCGTCTCCAGCGTGCGACATCTCCATCGGCCGCACGATCAGCGGCGCCACCACGTCGATCTCCGGCACCAGTTCCAGGCGAAGGCCCAGCGCACCGGGCAGGATCGAGGCGGCGGCAGTGAAGTCAGTCGTGCCTTCGCTGGCCACCCAGAGGTCTGCCGGCACCTCTTCGACAAAGCTCCCCACTCGTTCGCTCCAGCCCCGGAAGAGCGACAACAGGATGCCGATCAGGAACACCGAGAGCGCGATGCCACCGATGGAAATCGCGAGGCGCGTCTTCTCGGCGAACAGGTTCTTCCGGGCGACCAGTAGCATCAGGGATCTTTCGATTGTGCGCCGCCAGGTGGCGGGGCGAATTGTAGTTTAATCGTGAGAACGTGTAGCCTGCAAGAAAGCGACCAGTCAGTCACTAAGATACGAGATGCCCTTTCGCCCGCAAGCTATCGCCCTGATCAGCGGCCTTGCCGTCCTCGCGGGCCTGGCTCTGTTTGCGGTCGGCTGTTCGTCTGGAGGCGACCAGGCTCGCGGAGGCCTCGTCTTCCTCTTCCGCTCCACCGGCGGCTACGACATCCGCGTCCCAGGCTTGGGTCGAGAGCCGTCGCAGACGCTGACCGGCGTCCTGCCCTGGGACGCCGCGCCGGTCTGGTCGCCCGACGGCACCCGCATCGCCTTCTACGCCGATCGCGTCTTCAACCTGCCCAACCGTGACGACAACGTCGACATCTACGTCATGAACGCCGACGGCTCGGACCTGCGGCGCCTGACCAGCGATCCCGCGCCCGACGCTTTCCCCGTCTGGTCGCCGGACAGTACGCGCATCGCCTTCTACTCCGAGGCCAACGACGAACGCGACGGCGAGATATACGTCATCGACGCCGACGGTTCGAACGTCCGGCGCCTGACCACAACCACGGGCGTTGACATCCCCTACGAGTGGCATCCCGACGGTTCGCGTATTCTTTTCGGCACGAACCGAAACGGCAACTTCGATATCTACGAAATGGACGCCGACGGGCGGAACCAGGACCAGCTCACCGGCGGTGACCAGGACGACTTCGCTGCCACCCGGTCGCCGGACGGCTCCCGCATCGCCTACCAATCGAACGAGCGGGGAAACATGGACATCTTCACCATGGATGCGAACGGCGACGGTAAAGTCAACCTCACGCTCTCGCCCCTCGACGACACGATGCCCGTCTGGGCCGCCGACAGCCGCCGCCTCGCCTTCCTCTCGGACCGCGAAGGGAACCCCGAAGTCTACATAATGGACACCGTGCTATCTGACCTTACGCGGATCACTTTCGCGGCGCGGCCGGACCTCCAGGTCGCCTGGTCGCCCGGCGGCGTTCAGATCGTCTTCGTCTCCACCCGCGACTTCAACCGGGTGCTCTACGTCGCGAACGTCGACGGTGGCGCCCAGACCCGCCTCACGAACGACGCTGGCTGGGACTCCTTCCCGGCGTATTCGCCTGACGGCGCTCAGATCGCCTTCGCCTCTCATCGCCAGGGCCGTCGCGACATCTACCTGATCGACGCCGACGGCAGCGATCTAGTCCGTCTCACCAACGACACCCGTGACGGCGCCGACGTTGCCGCCATAAGGTAAACTCTCAAGCGATGACGACGGCACGCACGGACGAAATCAACGTCGGGCGCTACTACGGTGAGCGCGAAATCGCGATCACTCCGGAGCTCGTGCAGCATTACGCTGACTCCGTCCAGGACTTCAACCCCTGGTACTTTGGCGAATCCCCTTTCGGCGGCCCCGTCGCGCCCGCGCTGATCCTGCACTCCGAGGTCTATCACACGATCGACTGGTACCTCAGCATCTTCGGCAACCTGCACGCGCGTCAGGAGTGGGAGCTGTTCGCCCCGATCATGGTCGGCGACACCGTCACCGCCCGCCGCCAGATCATCGATCGCTACACACGGCGCGACCGCGAGTACGTCGTCAACGAGACCACCATCTACGGTGCCGACGGACGCATCCTCAACCGCGGCCGCACCCACCAGAGCTTTCTCGTGCGCACGGACACCGGCGGAGATGTCGTCGACAAGAAGCGCGAGAAGCGCTCAGGCCGCAGCTTCGAGGCCGAAGACGAGAACGTGCTCGAAGAGCTATCGATCGCCGAGAAAGAGATCACCCTGGAGATGTGCCAGAAGTTCTCCGGGCCGCACAAGAACTACCACAACGACCGCGAAGAGGCGCGCAAGCTCGGCTTTCCGGACATCGTCGTCCAGGGCATGATGTCGCTCTGCTTCATCTCGGAGATGATGACGGGGCGCTTCGGCGAAGGCTGGTTCAGCGGCGGCAAGATGAACGTCGCGCTGGTCAACGTCCTCTGGCAGGGCGAACGCGTGACGGCGCGCGGCAACGTTACGGAAGAGGCAGCGGAGGGATCGCGAAAGCGGTTCGGGCTGCGTGTCTGGTGCGAGAAAGCTGACGCGACGAAGTTCGTCGTCGGCTCGGCCAGCGCAGCGGAATAGCGGCGCCTTACTCGGCGCGCGGCACTCGCTCGACGATCATGTCCAGGGCCTCGCCGCGGCGCACCCAGCGCGTCATCTCGTCGTGCAGCAGGGAACTCACCTTGGCCAGCGCCATCTTGCGGTCCGGGTCTTCTTGACCGGCGCGCGCCTCGGCCACCTCGCGCAGAGCGCCTTCGCAGGCGGCGGCCATCCGCCAGGCGAAAAACCAGCGGCCGCTGAGGTCTGCCCAGGTGCTCGTCTCCGTCGTTTCGATCTGCTTTGTCAGTGTCATATCGCTTGCCCCAACTTTCCCTTAGATTTGTCAATAGAGATGATGCTGCCGGCGCGGAACCGTTACATAGGCGCGGCACGTATCCTGGTTGTGATGGACCGAACGCACGCTTTGTTATACTTGGCGAAAGTCCGATTTACGAGAGGTGACGACTAGTGGCAAAACAGCGCAAACGAAGGCGTCGGGGACCAGCGCAACTACCCGGCACGCGCCGCTCCAAATATCCGTTCCCCATGAGCCTGCTCTTCAACGCCAAGATCTTCTACGTCTTTTTCATCGTCGTCATGATCGCCTCCATGGGGGCGATCGGCTTCGGCAGCTTTGGTGGCTCATCCAG
>JADFKG010000108.1 GCA_022565075.1 Chloroflexota bacterium
GGCAGATGGTACGGGCTGCAGTCGACGCCGATGAGGTAAAACGGCTCTGGGGCCAGCCGCAGCGAGCGCACGTAGTTGGTCGCGGGGGCGCCTCCAGCGCCTGTAACCAGGACGCGGTGAGGATCTACCACCGTTAGCTCGTCGAACCGGCGCGGGCGACCGCCGCAGGATGGGTGAACGCCGGCGCTACCTCCGTCGCGAATCGCTTCATCGAGCGTCGCACCATCATCTCCGGCATCCCGCCGAAGCCGAACGAGAGAATGATGTTGCGTGCGCCGGCGGCCTCGAACTCTTCGATCTTCTTTGCCACGTCGTCAGGCGTGCCAAACAGGCCGAACGACGTCAGGTCGTCAGCAGTCACATCCGTCCAGTGCTTTTTCGCCGGGTCTGAGATCAGAACCTTTGCGCCAGGCGCTCGCTCGGCGATCTTTGAAAGCAGCGTCGGCGACGGCCCGGCGGGTTCCAGGTCATGTACCTTGTTGTGCCGCCAGAGGGCGTACGGGCCGGCCATCCGTCGCGCCTCTTTGCGGGACTCCGCCATGTGTATCTTCAGCATGATCCAGAAGTCGCCGACGAGAACGCCCGCGCCGTCCGGCGATAGCCCCGCCTCGGACGCTCCAGCGCGGTAAGCGTCGATTCGCTTCGCCACGGCCTGGGGAGTGAGGAAGTCGTCGCCGAACATCAACGGCAGGCCGCGCGCGGCGGCGCGAGCCACCGTCTCCGGCGATCCGGAGTTAGCCACGATGATCTGCGGGTGCGGCGTCTGCAGCGGCCGTGGGGTGAGCGCCACGTCCTTCAGGGTCCAAAACTCACCTTCGTGGTCGAAGCGCTCGAGCGTCCAGGCCTTGAGCACGACATCCAGCGACTCCTCAAAGCGCTCACGCCTGCCCGCCAGGTCGAGACCGAAGGCGCCGAACTCCGTCGCGGAGTAGCCCCGGCCAACGCCCAGAAGCAGACGGCCGTTGCTCAGCACATCCACGAGCGTCGCGCGTTCAGCCACCTCCACCGGATGGTGCAGCGGAAGCACGCTAACGGCGGTGCCGATCCGCACAGTCGATGTGACGGCGGCGACGTGCGCCGCGAAGCTAAGGGCGTCGTTGACGACGCAGTAGGACGTGAAGTGGTGCTCCGCCAGCCACACGGAATCGAAGCCGAGGTCTTCAGCGAGCACGATCTGCCGCAGTTCAGCGGCAATCGCCTCTCCCGGGGAGAGGACGTCGGGCGCTTCTGCGAGGTGAAACGTGCCGAATCTCATAGACGAACCTAAAACTAAGAGGGGTTTCGTTAAGATCCAGTTTAGGCCGCCCTACGTTGGAAGCAGGTTCGATTCCCGTTGGAATTCCGTCAGGATGCCCCCTCGCCCCTTGCGCCCCCGGCGGCCGTCCCGGCACTGTTATGTCAGATGGCTAATCTCGCGTTCCGGTCCTTCACGACGCTCGGCTACTTCGCTGCCGCTCTTCTCATCGCCATCGTGGCCTCTCTCGCGCTCACGTCCTTCGGCGACGACAGCAGCGGCCAGCAGGCGCTCGCTACCGCCACGCCCGCACCGACGCCGGTCAGCGCCGGCCCCGGCGGCAACGTCAGCTCCATCGGCGAGGGCATTGAGGCGGCCGGCGCAGGAGGCGTCGTCGAACTACGCGCCGGCGTCTTCGATGAGTTCGTTCGCATCACCCAGGCGGTCACCATCCGCCCGCCGGATGGCGACGTCTGGATGGACCGCGACTGTGAGGAAGGCCCAGCGATCCATGTTTACAGCGGCGCCGGCGTCCTGGCCCAGGAGACGGCCGGTAACGAGACTCCGGACTGCCCCTTGACGCTCGACTGAGCGTGGCGTTCACCGATTCTTAACCCCCTCGCCGCGCCGGTTCACCGCGCCTGCAACTCGCGCGTGCGACGGTGGAAGCAACGCCGGTCCGGAAGTATCGAGGGGCAACATGACGCTATCACCACCACAGGCATCGATAGAGCACGAAGAGAAGTTCGAGTACGGGCGCCTCGCCATCGACTGGCCGGAGATGCTCATCTCGATCGACGGCAAGCCGGTCCACCTCACTCCGCTGGAGTTCCGCCTGCTGGCGATGCTCGTCCGCAAACGCGGCTGGGTCGTCACGTACGAGCAGGCGCTGGCCGAGGTCTGGGGCCCGTCTTACGTCACCGACCGCGCCAACCTGAAGCTCTACATCTGGTATCTGCGCCGCAAGATCGAGCGCGATCCCAGTCATCCCGAGCTGATCATCACGCGTCGCGGCATAGGCTACATCTTCGGCTCTCGCGCGGCCGTCGCAGCCTGAACCGCATCTTCACGCGAACCTCTCGATAAGCGGTAACGTAGACCCGTTATTGAGCCTCCCTTCCTTCGAAGGGATGAGTTACTCACGGGGATCATTTTCTAAGCTCGTGCTGGCCGCGACCGTGGCCGTTGCAGCCGTCTTCGTACTCGCAGGTGAGCCAGCACGCGCCGCCGGCGCCACATACTACGTCTCGACTTCAGGCGACGATGGCGCACCCGGCACACAGTCGCAGCCGCTGCGCACTGTGCAGGCCGCGGCTGACCGCGCCGGCCCGGGCGACACCGTTAGCATCGCACCCGGCGTCTACGCGCCTTTCTCCGCCGAGACGTCAGGCACGGCGGGCGCTCCGGTCATCTTCCGCGGAGACGACGGCACCTGGATCGACGGCGGCTGCAGCGATCACGCCATCGACATCACGGCCGACCACATCACGATCGAAGACCTTGGCGCTCGCCGCTCCATTACCGAGGTCATCCACCTCTTCGCCGCCAGCAACGTCACGCTCCAGCGCTTGACCGTCACCGACTGGAACTGCGGCGAGGGCGCCGATCAGTACCGCGCCGGCATCTCCTCCTGGGGTGGCGGCAGCGCCCTGACCGTCCGCGATTCGTACCTCGAACGGCGTGTCACCGAGAGCGGCGACGATGTCGGCCCCGGAAACGGCATCTGGGTCAAGAACACCGGCCCGGACGCCGGCGGCGGCCACACCTTCAGCGGCAACACGATCATCGGCGGCCACGACGGCATCGGCGGCGAGCCGGAGGACGTCCCCTGGGGCGTCTTCAACGGCAACACCCTCATCGAAGGCAACACCGTCCGTGACTGCGACGACGACGGCATCCAGGTCGAGGGCGGCACGCACAACGTCACGGTCTCCGGGAACACGATCAGCGGCTGCCTGATCGGCGTCGCCTTCGCGCCCGCCCTGGGCGGCCCCCTGACGATCGTCGGCAACGTCATCACCGACCCGCAGCCGCGTCGCGGCCAGGGCCCGGCCATGTTCAAGGCCGGCGACGACTCCAGTGGCGAGATCCGTATCTACCACAACAGCTTCTTCGCCGGCGCCACGCCCGCCGACGGCTTCAAGCAGACGAACCCGAACCTGGCAAACATCCACCTGCTCAACAATGCGATCTACGCCGGGCGCTACGTCTGGGAGACGTCCTCGCACAGCGGCACCGTCTCGGCGGACTACGACGCGCTCTTCACAGCGGACGGTGACCGCTTCCTGAAGTGGGACGGCACGCGCTACTACTCGCTCTCCGAGGTGCGGACCAACACCGGCCAGGAGACGCACGGCATCACCGCCTCCGACTTCGCCTGGGACGCAGAGCTGCGCCCGCTCGCCGGCAGTCCGCTGATCGACGCCGGCGTCGTCATCCCGGGCGTGAACGACGGCTACAGCGGATCGGCGCCCGACATCGGCGCGTTTGAGGTCGGCGCGCCCTCGCCGCCGACTGCCTCCGCAACCCCACAGGCGCCCACCACAACGCCGGCGCCGACGCTCGCCGCCGTACCAACTCCAACAGCGACTCCTGCTGCCGCACCCGACCCGTCGCCGTCAGACACCACAAACGACCCACAGCCGGGCGATGTGAACTGCGACGGCGCGATCACGCCCGTCGACGTACTGCTCATACTGCAGGCCGCCGCCGGACTACCTCCGACTGGCTGCGCCCACCTCACCGATCTCGACTGCGACGGTGCGCTGACAGCCGCCGACGCACGCGCGATCCTGGCGCACCTGGTGGAGATCGTCTCGTTGCCGCCGGCGACCTGCCCGCAATCGGGCACCGGCTAGCCGAAGTTGTGGTAGATCGCCGAGCCCATTCCGCGCAGCGCGTATCCCGGCGCCAGCTTGACGAAGAGCGTCAGCAGCGACTGAGGCAGCGCGCCCAATGGCAAGCTCCCGTTCGTGGCGCCGGCCGGCGCGTGGGTGTAGTAGCGAAGCGTCTTCTCATCGCTGCCCCACAGCAGCTTGAACCGCCGCAGGCCCTCGTTCTCCGTGTCGCAGCGCCCCAGGTCAAGGGAACGGCAGCCCAGCGACGCCGAGAGCTGGATCGCCTGCCAGAGCAGGATGTTGTTCGGCCGCAGGTTCAGGAACCGCGGGTCGGAGGCGTTGAACTTGTACACCATCTGGTCGCGGAAGCGCAGCAGCAGGTCGCCGGCGATCGGCCGCCCCTCAAAGTCGGCGAGTAACAGGTGGCCGGCGCCAGCCTCGATCATGTGCCGGTGTACGTTCGCGAAGAACCGCCACGGCTGCGGCAGTAGGCCGTGCTTCTTGCGCGTGAGCACCGTCAGCCGGTAGAACTCGCGCATGTCGTCGAGGCTGTTCGCTTCGCGCACGGACAGACCCTCTCGCTCGGCCTTGCGGATCGCCCGCCGCGCCGACGAGTGGAACCCCTTCGCCGTCTCCTCCGCGCTGGCCGCGATCGGGATAATGTGCTGGTAGAAGGCTTGGCCGCCGCCGAACCCGGCAGAGTCGAGCGGTACGGCGCCCGGGCCGCGCAGCTCAACGTGTGATGCGCCGGCCGCCACGGCCGCCCTACTCACCACCGAAAGCAGCTCGGCGTCCTCACCCGTCGACTCGAGGAGCGGCGGACAGACGTCGCTGAAGGGCAGGCCCACGAGCCGCCGCGTCGTCAGGCGGCCGTCCACCTGCATCAGCGCCACCGCGCTCCGGATCGCGCCTGAGTCGTCCCGCCTCACGTGGTAAAGCGGGCGGTACTTGTAGGTGCCCAGCAGGACGCGCGCCCAGCCGCTCGTGTGAAACACGTTACCGTCCGGGTGCGAGTCGACGAAGGCGTCCCAGTCCGGGCACGTGCGCGGGTCGACGACGCTGATCTCGCCGGCCATCTACGCCTCCGCCGCCACGGTCTCGCCACGTCCTCTGGCCAGCACTTCGTCGTGGATACCGACGTAGACTTCCTTCATCACGTCCCAGGTGTACTTCTTGAACGTCTCCTGGGCGCCGGCGGCCATCGCTCGCGCGGCATCTGAGTCGCGGTAGACCGCGAGCACGCGATCGGCGAGCTCGTAGGGGTCGCCGGGGCGATAGTACTGCACCGTCTCGGGGCCGAACGCCGTGCGTATCGATGGCACGTCGCCGACGACGACCGGCAGGCCCATCGCCACGTACTCGAACAGCTTGTTGGGCAGCTGGTTGTAGAGCATCGGCACGATGCCGATTCTGCAGCGCCCTATGTAGTCGGAGACGTCTTCGTGCTTCACCCAGCCCGTGAACTCGACTGCCTTGGCCACGCCGAGACGCATCGCCAGGTCCTCGAGCGGCTGCCGGTACTCGCCGTCGCCGACGACCCAGAGCTTGAGCCCGGGGATCTGGTCACTCAGGCGCGGCATCGCCTCGATCAACGTCTGCACGCCGTAGCGCTTGAGCATGCTCCCGTGCGTGATTATTTCGCAGCCGGCGGATCCGTTGGAGGAGCCGTTCGGTTCGCCTTGAGCGCGCGGCTGGAAGAGGTGACCTTCCGGAACGTTCATCACGACGCTGACCCGGTCGACGTCGACGCCGCGCTGACCGCGCATCTCGCGCTCGTACGGCCCCTCGACGATCGACTGGTGCGCGAATCGGACGCTCACCCGCTCCATCCAGCGCAGAGACCTCTCGACAAGGCCGCCGGGCTTCAGGTCGAAGCGGTCGGCGTACATCTCCGGGGTCGCCTCGAACATATAGTGCACGACCTTAGCGCCGAGTAGCCTCGGCACCAGCGCCACGAAGACGATCACGTCCGGAACGTTGTACGTCTCGACGATCTTGTATCGCTTCCGCAGGTGCAGAAGGGTGACGAGCCAGAAGGCCATCGTGAAGAAGGCCGCGTACTCGAAAACGTAGCGCAGCGCACCCGAGCGCTTGTGCACCAGCGGCAACCGGTAGATGCGCCCACGGCCGCGATCCTCGCGCGCCTTCTCGCCCTTCTGGCGCAGGCAGATGATGTCTACGTCGTAGCCGGCCTCAGTCAGCGCTTCCGCGTTCTTGCGGACGTGTGCCTCCTCCGGGAAGTAGTTCATGCGGATGAAACAGACGCGCTCGTTACGGGCCTTCTGGTTCATGCGTCGCCTCCCGCTCCCACGGAGCCGTCGGACGGCGCTGCCAGCTCGCGCCCGCGCTCGCGGATCGCCTCCTCGTAGACGGCGACGATGCGGCGGCTGATCTCGTCCAGCTCCATCCGCTTCACGGCCTCGCGGCCGTTCGTCCGCCGGCCGAAGGCCAGCGCCGCCCTGAGCTTGTCGACGACCTCGGCCGGGTCCTGGCTCGTGATGTGGCAGCCTTCCGTGCCGCCGATCACGTCCGCCACGTCCCCAACGGCCGTCGAGACGACCGCTACGTTGCAGGCCATCGCTTCCTTCACCACCATCGGCGAGCCTTCGGCGTCGGACGTTAGCAGGAGGACGTCGGCGGCGTTCATGTACGTCGGCACCACCGTGTGCGGCTGGCCCGAGAGCGTCACCAGCTCCACGTCCGGGTCCTCAGCCGTGAGCGTCGCCATCGCCGCTTCGACGATCTCGTATCGCTTCTCCGGCCGGAAGAACTCGCCCGCCCAGAGCACGAGCTTCTTGTCGGGCGGCAGACCGGCCTGGCGCCGCGCCTCGAGCTTGTCGACCGGGCTGAAGCGATCCAGGTCGACGCCGCAGGGGATGACGATCGCATCT
>JADFKG010000109.1 GCA_022565075.1 Chloroflexota bacterium
TGGCCATCGTCGGGCCCTTCCGCTCCGACAAGCGCTTCGCCGCCCTCCTGCCGTCCTAGGGCAGGATCACCACCCTGGACATCGGCCGGCGATATCTCGCCGTCGCAGCCCGCGCCCCCAGATAATGAAACCGCCCCGCCGTGTCCGGCGGGGCGGTTTTTTCGCGCGTTAGGTGATAGCGCCTAGTACTCCGGCATCGGCGGCGGACCGCCGGCCGGCATCGCCGGCGTCTCACTCGGAATCTCCGTCACCAGAGACTCCGTGGTCAGCACCAGCGCCGCGATCGACGCCGCGTTCTCAATCGCCGTTCGGGTCACCTTCGCCGGGTCGATGATGCCCTTCTTGAGCATATCGCCGTAGGTGTCTTCGGCCGCGTCGTAGCCGTAGTTCGCATCCTTGCTCGCACGCACGTTCTCGACGATCACCTGGCCTTCCTTGCCACCGTTCTCGGCGATCAGCCGCAGCGGCTCTTCAAGCGCCTTCGAGATGATCTGAACGCCCATCCGCTCGTCTGGCTTCAGCTCCGCGCCCAGCTTGACCAGCCCCTTCTGCGCCCGCAGAAGCGCCACGCCACCACCGGGGACGATCCCCTCTTCAACAGCCGCGCGCGTGGCCGAGAGCGCGTCCTCGACACGCAGCTTGCGCTCCTTCAGCTCAACTTCAGTCGCGGCGCCTACCTTGACGATCGCCACGCCGCCGGCAAGCTTCGCCAGGCGCTCCTGCAGCTTCTCACGATCGAACTCCGAGGAGGCGTCCTCAGACTGGGCCTTGATCTGCTTGATGCGCGTCTGGATGGCAGCGTCGGAGCCGTGGCCCTCGATGATCACCGTGTCTTCCTTCGTCGAGACGACGCGGCGGGCGCGGCCGAGATCCTCCGGCTGCACGTTTTCCAGCTTCACTCCCATGTCCTCGGTGATGAACTTGCCGCCCGTGAGGATCGCGATGTCTTCGAGGATCGCCTTGCGGCGGTCGCCGAAGCTCGGCGCCTTGATCGCCAGCGCGTTGAGGTTGCCGCGCAGCTTGTTGACGACCAGCGTGGCCAGCGCCTCACCTTCGATGTCGTCGGCGATGATCACGATGTTCTTGGTGATCTGCAGAATGCGCTCCAGCGCCGGCAGGAAGTCCTGCACGGATGAGAGCTTCTTGTCGGTGATCAGAATGTACGGATCATCGAGCACGCACTCCATGCGGTCCGGGTTAGAGACAAAGTAGGGAGAGACATAGCCGCGGTCCAGCTGCATCCCTTCCACGAACTCAGTCTCCATGTGCAGGCCACGGCCTTCTTCTACCGTGATGACGCCGTCCTTGCCCACCTTCTCCATGACGTCGGCGATGATCTCGCCGATCTCATCGTCGTGGCCGGAGATCCTCGCCACCTGGGCGATCTGCTCCTTGCCGTCCACCGGGCTGGCGATCTTGCGTACGTGCTCCTTAACCCGGTCGACCGCCAACTCCAGGCCGCGCTTCAGCGCTATCGGGTTGGCGCCGGCGGCGACCATGCGCATGCCCTCACGGACAATCGCCTGGGCCAGCACAGTCGCGGTCGTCGTGCCGTCGCCGGCCACGTCGTTCGTCTTGCTGGCGACCTCACGGGCGAGCTGAGCGCCCAGGTTCTGGAACGGGTCCTTGAGCTCGATCTCCTTCGCCACGGAGACGCCGTCGTCAACGACGCTCGGGGGGCCGAACTTCTTTTCCAGGATCACGTTGCGGCCGCGAGGGCCAAGCGTCACACGCACCACGTCAGCGAGCGCGTCGACACCGTCTTTGAGGCTGCGTCGGGCCTCTTCGTCAAAGAGTAGCTGTTTGGCGGGCATGGTACCTCCGGTTCAGTTGAGAAAAGGGGCACGGTACAGAAGACATGTCTCGTGTTTCCCGTCTCCTGTCTCTCGTGTAGTTACGCAAGCTTGGCGAGAATGTCGGTTTCCTTGAGGATCATGTACTCATCCTCGTCGCCGAAGATGCCACGGGGGACATCCTGCCCGCTGTACTTGGCGTAGAGCACGCGGTCACCGTTCTTAACGTCCATCGTCACGCGCTTGCCGTTGTCGTCGATGCGGCCGGGGCCGACGGCGATCACCTTGCCAAGCTGTGGCTTTTCGCGTGCCGTGTCCGGGATCACGAGGCCGCTGGCGCGGACCTCCTCCTGGCGGCTCTGCTTGACGACGATTCGGTCGCCCAGGGGAACGACTTTAGTGCTGGCCTTTTTGGCAGTCTTCACTGGCATGTTCCGAGTCTCCTCCTTCGCGCGAGTATAAGGTTCAAGGGGCGTCCCGCCGTGGGTCGGCGGGCGTTAGCACTCCACAACCGCGAGTGCTAACCAGACGCAATCTTAGAACAGCCAACCCCGTGGCGCAAGGCCCTCCATCGCCACCGCCTCCCGCTCGTCCTCAGGCCCGGACGGGTCCGTAGGACTCTCGAACGGCGAACGGAGCACCCGCGTGCCCTAGCTTGCGGGCTGCGGCGCCGGCGCGCCCGGTTGCCGGCCGTCATCGTCGGACTCGGCCTGCTCATACGTCATCCGGTAAAGCCGCGCGTAGAGGCCGTCCCGGGCGAGAAGCTCGGCGTGCGTGCCCACCTCCGTGATCCGGCCCTCCTGCAGCGCCACGATGCGCGTGGCGTTGCGGATCGTGGACAGGCGGTGAGCGATGACGAACGATGTGCGGCCCTTGAGCAGCTTGTTGAGCGCCTTCTGGATCACCACTTCCGTGCGCGTGTCAACGTTGGCCGTCGCCTCATCCAGGATCAGGATGCGCGGGTCGGCGATCACCGCGCGGGCGAAAGCGATCAGCTGACGCTGCCCGACCGAGAGGTTCTGGCCGCGCTCGTGCAACGGGGTATCGTAGCCCTGCGGCAAGCGCTCGATGAAGTCGTGCGCACCGACAGTGCGCGCCGCCTCCTCAACCTCCTCCTGCGAAGCGTCCAGGCGCCCGTAGAGGATGTTCTGCCGCACGGTGCCCGAGAATAGGAACGGGTCTTGCAGCACGATACCCAGCCGCCGCGCGATCGAGACGCGCTTGATCTTGCGGATGTCGTGACCGTCGATCAGCACGCGGCCCTCGGTCACGTCGTAGAAGCGCGGCACTAGCGACGTCAGCGTGCTCTTGCCGGCGCCGGTCGGCCCAACGATGGCGATCGTCTCACCCGCCTGCACGGTCAGGTTGATCTCCTGCAACACTTTCTGGCCTTCGACGTACTCGAAGCTGACGTTGTCGAAGACGACCTCGCCGCGGATGTCGGGCAGGTCGACGGCGTCCTCGGCGTCGAAGATCTCCGGCTTCGTGTCCAGCACCTCGAAGATGCGCTGCCCGCCGGCCATCGCCCGCTGTAGCTGCGTGTACTGCAGCACGAGGTCGCGGATCGGGTCGAAGAACTGCTGGACGTACAGCGTAAAGGCGATGAGCACGCCCACGGTCAGCGTGCCGTCCAGCACACGCATGCCGCCGAAGATGATCACCAGCGCCGTCGCCAGCGCCGTCAGCAGCTCAACGACGGGCATGATCATCGCCGTGATTTTCCCGGCCTGCACGTTGGCTCGCCAGTTGCCGGCGTTGACCTTGTCGAAGCGCTTGGCGTTCTCGTCCTCGCGGGACATGCTCTGGATCACGCGCACGCCGGAGACGTTCTCCTGCAGGTTGGCGTTGACCTGCGCGATCGCCTGCCGCACGCGGATGAAGGCGATGCGCGCGCGAATCTGCCAGACCACCAGCAGCACCACCAGCAGCGGCACAACGCTCAGCGTGATCAGCGCCAGCTGCACGTCCTGGTAGAGCAGAAAACCAACGACGATGGCGATCCCGACGAAGTCCGCGAAGACGGTCAGGAAGCCCGTCGTCAGCAGCTCCTGCATCACCGTCACGTCGCTCGTCACGCGGGACATCACGCGCCCCGTCTCGTTGCGGTCGTGGAAGCTCAGCGACAGCTTCTGGATGTGGCTGAACATCTGCGTGCGCAGCCTCAGCAGGATGCGGTGCCCCATGAACGCCGTCATCACCTGCTGCACCCACTGCGACAGCCAGCCGGCGACCGCCAGGCCCAGCAGGGCGAGGCCGATGAACGCAACGCCCCGCAGGTTCTCGGACTCGATGTACTTGTCGATCGCCAGGCCGATCAGAAACGGCTGCGTGCGCGAGACAGCCGCGAACACGATCATCGCGAAGATCGCGGTAAAAGCGCGGCCCCGGTACGGCCGCAGGTACGGCAACAACCGCAGCACGACGGAGTGGTCGTAGACCTTGCCCAGCTGCTCGTCGTCCCAGCCATCGCCGCCGCCGCGCTGATACTGGCCCGGACGCACGTGCGCTCCCTGGTTGCTCCAGCCGCCGGCGCCGGCGCCACCCCACATGCCCATCGCTAGCTCCCCGCCACGCCTTCCGCGGTGCGGCGCGAGCCCGGCGCAGGCTGCGCGGCCAGCGCCTCTTCCTGGTCCCGCAGCTCGAGGTCGTAAATCTCGCGGTAGACACCGTCGAGGGCCAGCAGCTCATCGTGGCGGCCGCGCTCAACGACCCGGCCATCCTGCAGGACGACGATCTCGTCCGCCATCTTCACGGTGCGCAAACGCTGGGCGATCACGAACGTCGTGCGCCCGCGCATCAGTTTCTGCAACGTGCCCTGGATCAGGTACTCGGTCTCCGTGTCCACGCTCGACGTCGAGTCGTCCAGGATGAGGATGCTTGGGTCGAGAAGCAGCGTGCGGGCGATCGCGATGCGCTGCTTCTGACCGCCGGAGAGCGTGATGCCGCGCTCGCCGACCCAGGTGTCATAGCCCTCTGGCAGGCCGACGATGAAGTCGTGGATGTAGGCGGCCTTGGCGACCTCCTCCACCTCTTCGTCGGTCGCCTCGACGGCGCCGTAGGCGATGTTGTCGCGCATCGTCGCGGAGAACAGGAACACGTCCTGCTGCACGATGCCGATCGCCGCCCGCAACGAGGCGATCTTCAGGTCCCGAATGTCGATGCCGTCGATCGTGATGCGCCCTTCCGTAACGTCGTAGAAGCGCGGCATCAGGTTGACGATCGTTGACTTACCGCTGCCCGTCGGGCCCATCAGCGCCACCACCTGCCCGGGCTTGGCCTCGATGTTGATCCCCTTGAGAACGGGGCTCAGCGCGTCGTAGCCGAAGGAAACGTTCTCGAAGCGGACCTCTCCGGTGACGTTGGCCAGCTCCTTGGCGTCAGCCTTCTCCTGCACAGCGGACTCGGCGTCCATGATCTCGTAGATCCGTTCGCCGGCGGCGTTGGCGCGCGAGATCACCATGATGATCCAGCCCAGCACGCGTACCGGCTGCTGCAGGATCGTCAGATAGAGGAGGAACGCGGCCAGCTCGCCGATGTCCATTCTGTCGTTCGAGACCAGCATCCCGCCGACACCAAGGGTGGCGGCAGTGGCGGCCAGCCAGACGCCGGTCATCATCGGCGCGTTGAACGCCTGCACTCTGCTCGACTCGTACGAACGCTCGAAGAGGGCCTGCGCCTCGACCTCGAACTTCTCGTCCTCGTACTCTTCCCGCGCGAACGCCTTGACCACGCGCGCGCCGGTCAGCGCCTCCTGGAGGACGCTGGCGAGCCTGCCGAGGCCCTCCTGGATCTTCATCCAGAGCGGGCGCAGCGTGAACGCCATCACACTCGAGCGCCAGATGATGAACGGGATGAACGCCCAGACGACGAGCGCCAGCTCCCAGCTCATGACCATCATCAGGACGAGCACCGCGATCAGCAGCAGGAAGACGTACGACCCGCGCAGCACACCCATCGAGATGTACCAGCGCACGGCCTCCACGTCCTGCGTCGCCCGTGACATCGTCTCGCCCGTCTTCTGTTGGTCGTGATAGGCAAACGAGAGACGCTGCAGACGGTCGTAGATGCGGTTGCGGATGTCGTAGGCGACCTTCTGGCCGATCCACTCCGAGAGATACGTCTGTCCGAAGGCGAAGATGCCACGCGCCATCGCAGCGATAACAAGCGCCCCGCCGGCGATCACCAGGTACTTCGTCTCGCCCGTCGGCTCGTCACTCAGATCATCGATGCCGATGCCGTAATTGATCGCCCAGCGGATGAGCTGGGGAATGGCGATGACAACGGCACTGGAGGCGACGACGCAGAACGCCAGGAAAGCCACCCGCGCCTTGTAGGGAAGGAGAAAACCGAGAAGTCTGATGGAATACATACGAAAAAGGGGGCGGCCCGCACCACTCTGAGAGTTGAATTGTACCCAAACCCTACCGTGAACGTAAAGGCTGTAGCGCCTCCCGTCCATGCCCTCCGTCACACCTGTGCCATCCCGTCGCTCTGAGGCGTTCCGTCCCGCTCATCCTGAGGTTCTCGAAGGACGAGCGGAGCACCACGCCCGGACTCAGCGCAGCGCTGTGCTCCACTCGCTGGCCCGGCACCCCACCACGGACGGGGCGGGAGAACGATCCGCGTCACATCTCACACGCCCCTTTTTATGTTGGCCAACGCGTAGAAAAGCGTGCCCGCGACCAGTATCCTGTATGGGCCATGAAAACCGCGACCCGCTTCCTGATAAGGCGCATGAGCCTGTCGGACATTCCGCAGGTGCTGGAGGTCGAACGCCAGTCGTTCCCCTCGATGTGGCCGCCGACCGCCTTCCGGCGGGAACTGCAGCAGAACCGCCTCGCCCACTACATCGTCATCGGCGAGGCCAACCCGGCCGTGGCCGCCGCAACCAGCACCGACCCGACGCCGGAGCCGGGCCCGATCAGCCGTTTCCTGGGCGAGATCAAGCACATCTTGACCGGCGATGACCCGGCGAACCTGCCGCCACCAGAGGAGCGCGCCGAGCTGATCACCGGCTTCATCGGCGTCTGGATGCTGCCCGACGAGATGCATATCGTCACGATCGCCGTCCGCGACAGCCACCGCCGCCAGGGCATCGGCGAGATGCTCCTCATCGCCGCCCTGTACCTGGCGCGGG
>JADFKG010000110.1 GCA_022565075.1 Chloroflexota bacterium
CTCGACGAGGTTCTGCTCCGACTTCGTGGCCAGGATGCCGCGCCCCTCGATGCAGTGGAGCACCTGCGGCACCGCGTGCGTGTGCAGGTACGTGTGCGCGCCCGGGCTGAAGCGCACGAGGATGACGTCGATCCCCTCGTCCGCCGAGGCGATCACCTGTACCCGCACCCCGCCGCCGACGAAGTACTTCGTGCCGCCGTCCCCGGCGGCCGACTCAGGCGTCCGGTGTACTTTCATGAGTGGGAGTGTATCAGGGAGGTTGAGGCTAGACTTCGGAGAGCGCCTGTAACGCTTCGGAGAATGTCATAGGTGACGTTTGGGCTGCCTTCACTGCGGTATCGGTGAGTTGGAGGGCATCGTTGGCCGGGCGACCGTTGCGACGAAGTGCCGTGTCCACCAGGTCGATGACTTCAGCACTGTCGATCCGAAACGCCAGCGCCGCCATGTTGACTGCTGGTGCCATCTGTTCAATCTCCTTGGGCGACCGGCCTCGCTCGCTTAGCCTCAGAATTATCCTCCCAAGCCCCATGTAGCCGATGTACGCGAATGACTTATGTGTCTTGTGAATGCGTCGGACGAAGTGGTCTGCGGCCTTCTTGTTTGTGAATTGCCCGTTGATTGAGATCGACGTGCACAGAGTCTCGAACTCCATGGCGCTCTTGATGGAGATAATGAAGGCGCTAACGAGCGCTATCACTATGCCAATGAATATCCCCCAGAGCCCCAACAGTAGTAGTGAGACTCCGGTCATAACGATGTCAGTCACCGCAAGGACGATCTTGAAGCTAGATGAGCCCTTAAGCCTCTTCACGCCAACGATGAGCGCCAGGGAATACAGACAGATCGTGATGATCAGAAGGACGGCGTTCATCTCACCCGCACCTGTTGTACCCGCACGCCCGGCAGACCATACAGCCTTCCTGGTACGCCAGCAGCGCGCCGCACTCCGGGCAGCCCATGCCCGTCGGCTCCTCGGTGTGGGCGGCCCGCGGAGGCTCGTCGGCGTGGGCGACGCCGCCTCGCGACCCGGACGGGTTCGCATCTTGCGAAAACTTCAGCTCCAGCCAGCGGAAGATGTAGTCGACGAGGCTCGTCGCCCAGGGGATCTCCGGGTTGCCGGTCGCCCCGTAGGGCTCGAAGCGCGTGTTCTTGAGCTTCCGCGACAGCTCCTCTATCGGCACGCCGTACTGCAACGTCACCGACGTCAGCAGCGCGACCGCGTCCATCAGGCCCGAGACCATCGAGCCCTCCTTCGAGATCTTGACGAAGATCTCGCCCGGGCGCCCGTCCTCGTAGAGGCCGCACGTGACGTAGCCTTCGTGGTCGGCCACCCGGAACTTGTGCGTCAACGAGCGCCGCTCGTCCGGCAGGCGCTGGCGGTACGGGCGCGGCCGCTCGATCGACGTGATCTTGCCCTCGATCTCGTCGAGCGCCGGCTGCGTCTCCTGCTCCGGCCCCTTCACGTTCGCCGTCGTGTGCGAAAGCACCGAGAAGTCGCGGGAGCCCTCGCGGTAGATCGTGATCCCCTTGCAGCCTTCGCGGTAGGCGAGCCAGTAGGCGGCCGCCACGTCGGCCTCCGTCGCCGTCGCCGGGAAGTTGATCGTCTTCGAGACGGCGTTATCGGTGTGCCGCTGGAACGCCGCCTGCATGCGCACGTGCCACTCCGGCGTGATCTCGTGCGCCGAGACGAACAGCCTCTGCGCCTCCTCCGGCACCTTCGCGCCGTCTTCGGCCGATTCGTTCCAGGTCGCGATCGTGCCGCCCTGCGCCAGGTGCGCGATCAGCTCGTCGCTGTAGAAGCCGCCCGCTTCGGCGGCGCGCAGGAAGTGCTTGTTCACCTCGGTCAGCTCGGTTAGCCGCGACGGGTCGTCGCCGTCGAGGTAGTGGCGGCGCGTGAAGGCGAGCGCGAACAGTGGCTCGATGCCGGACGAAGCGTCGGCGATGATCGAGATCGTTCCCGTCGGCGCCACCGTCGTCCGCGTGGCGTTGCGGTAGGGCGCCTCCGGGTCGTAGCGCGAGCCCTTCCACGCCGGGAAGACGCCGCGCTCGCGCGCCAGCTCCAGCGAGGCGTCGTTCGCCTTCTCCTGGATGAAGCGCATCAGCTCTTCGCCCAGCGCCAGCGCTTCCTCCGAGTCGTATGGCACGCCGAGCTGGAAGAGCATGTCGTGCCAGCCCATCACGCCGAGGCCGATCTTGCGGGTCAGCTTCGTCGCCCGGTCGATCTCCTCCATCGGGTAGCGGTTCGCTTCGATCACGTTGTCCAGAAAGCGCACGCCGGTTGGGATGACGCCGGCGAGGCGTCCCCAGTCGATTCTTGGCTTCTTGCCCGCCTTGACGAAGCGGCCCAGGTTCACGGAACCCAGGTTGCACGACTCGTACGGCAGCAACGGCTGTTCGCCGCAGGGGTTCGTCGCCTCGATCTCGCCCAGGTGCGGCGTCGGGTTGTCGCGGTTGATGCGATCGATGAACACGATGCCGGGATCGCCGTTGCGCCAGGCGTTGGCGACGATGCGGTCGAAGACGTGGCGCGCGCGTATTCTGCCTGTCGCCTCGCCGTCCAGCGGGTTAACGAGCGTGTACTCCTCGTCTCGCTCGACGGCGCCCATGAACTCCTCGGTCACGGCGACCGAGATGTTGAAGTTCGTGAGCGTGCGCATGTCTCCCTTGAGCGAGATGAACTCTTCGATGTCCGGATGAGTGACGGCGAGGATGCCCATGTTCGCGCCGCGCCTCGTCCCGCCTTGCTTGATCGCCTCGGTCGCGGCGTCGAAGACACGCAGGAACGAGACCGGCCCCGACGCCACGCCCATCGTCGAGCGCACGCGGGCGCCCTTCGGCCGCAGGCGCGAGAAGGCGAAGCCGGTGCCGCCCCCGGACTGGTGGATCACAGCCGTGTCCTTGATCGCCCCGAAGATGCCTGGGATGCTGTCGGGCACCGGCAGCACGAAACAGGCGGAGAGCTGCTGGATTTCGCGGCCGGCGTTCATCAGGGTCGGCGAATTGGGGAGAAAGTCGAGGTCCTGCATGATCGCCAGGAACTTCGGCTCCCACTCCGCGACGGCGGCGCCGCTGTCAGCATTTTGGCCGCTGAACCGCTCCTCTGCTTGCGCGATGTTGAGGGCGACGCGCCGGAACAACTCCTCCGGCGTCTCCGCGGGCTGGCCGCCATCGTCCTTCGCCAGATAACGCCGCGCGAGGACGAGGCGCGCGTTCTCGGAGAGCGCGAGTTCTCCCGGGCGGCCGGTTCTTTTCGTCGGCATATCTACAATTATAGGCTTGGTGGTATGCATCGCGGAGCGACCTGTGGCACACTCGACAGACGCATGGCGACGATCGCACCCAGTTCCGGCGCGCGGGAACAAAAGGAGGCCGAAATGACCATCACCGCCACGCCCCAGGCGGCGACCAGCAACGGACACAGCACTGGCGAAAAACCCCTCAGTGCGCCCGCTGTCCGCTTTCGCCAGAAGCGCCCGGACGTCAACCTCTATGTGACGGCGATTTCCCTCAAGGACCTCCTTGGGCGCTTCGATTGCGACACCTATTCCTCGGACAACCCGTCCGGCTACCAGCGGCCCCTCACCTCGTCCCGGCTGCGCAAGATCTCTTACTACGTCCGCGAAGAAGAGGGCATGCTGCCAACGTCGATCGTCCTCTGCCTCCGCCAGCCGCATCGGGCTCGCTTCGAGTCCGCCGACGGCGCCAGCGGCACACTGACGATCGACCCCGGCGTCCCGATGTGGGTCGTCGACGGCCAGCACCGGCTCTACGGTCTGCAGCGCGCTCTCCAGAAGGACAAGGCGAAGTGGCTGGCCGATTACCAGCTGCCGGTCGTCATCATGGACGGCATCGATGCCTACGAGGAGATGCGCACGTTCCACGTCATCAACACCCGCCAAAAGGGTGTCCCGACAGATATCGTCGATCGCCACCTGCTCTCGATGCGCGAGGCTGAAGGCCTGGCCCTCATCGAACGCGAGGGCGAGAAGAACTATCTGCGCGGGCGGGCGACGCTACTGGCGGACCGTTTCAACAACGACGAGTCCAGCCCCTGGCGCGGATTGATCCGTATGCCCGGCGATCCCCTGAAGCCGGAGCACATGCTCAAGCAGCACAGCCTAGTCACCTCTCTGGAGCCTGTCCTGCGCGACGGCTTCGTTAAGCGCGTTACGGATGAAGAAGCTGCCCAGCTGCTGCTCAACTACTGGAAGGCCGCGCGGGACATCTGGAGCACCGCCTTCGAGACACCGAAGGATTACGTGCTCCAGAGGCCGCTCGGCGCCGGCGTCTTGCATCAGATCATGCCGGACGTTTTGGACATCTGCCGCGACAGCGATGACTTCTCGCCCAAGCGCATGGCCGATACGCTGTCTTACGTCGGCCGTAGCGCCGGCTTCTGGCACGCCGTCCGCGGCCACTACATGGTTCGCGCCAGCGGCAGCCGGGCCGTGAAGACGCTGGCGGAGTACCTGCGGGAGCGTCTGCCGCGCCCGGTCCTGCGCAGCATCTAGGACCCGAGGCCTAAGACCGCCGCGAACCGGCGCCGCCCCAGCCACTGGTCGGCCGGGCCGTTGGGCCTCCGGCGCTGCTTTCTTCCACGCACCTTGTCCCGCCCGTAGCAGGGCGATTGGTGCGCAGTTCGGGCGGCAAGTGGTCGTGCCAGACCAGCGGCTTCCTCCTCACCTGCCGCCACCCGGGCTGGCCGACGCCGCGCCCCTCTGCGACAAGGAAAGGGCGCGGAACGTATCCCGCGCCCTTTCCACAGAAGGAGGTTGCCAGTGCGGTCGGCGAGCTGCCCAGGCCCGCGCCGCAGATGTATTCTTTTTAGGTCCGTCTGGACTCAGGTCCGTCTGGACGGTCTATCCGCAGCCGGTCGTGTTGCCGCAGTTGTCGCACTTGTAGCATGTGCCGGCCCGCGTCATGATCCAGCCGCAGTTCATGCACGGTGGCGCGTCCGTTTGTGTACCGGGAATGGTGTGACCGTTCCCGGCCGACGATGGCACGTCGAACTCCTGCGCCATCAGCTTCGCCTTCACCGCCGGCGAGAGTACGCCAAACTCTTCCTTCTCCTCCTCGCTCAGGAACGAAGAGGCGAGCCAGCGGAAGATGTAGTCGACGATCGACTGCGCCACCGGGATCTCGCTGTTCTCGGTGCGGCCCGACGGCTCGAAGCGCATGTGCGAGAACTTGTTCACGAGGTCCCGCAGCGGCACGCCGTACTGCAGCGCCAGCGAGATGCTGGTCGCGAAGGCGTCCATCATGCCGGAGAGCGTGCTGCCCTCCTTCGCCATCGTCAGCCAGATCTCGCCCAGCGACCCGTCCTCGTAGAGGCCCGCCGTGATGTAGGCTTCGTGGCCTTCGATCGAGAACTTGTGCGTCACCGAGGTGCGCGTCGCCGGCAAACGCCTCCGCACCGGCTCGCCTGGAGCCTCGGCGGACTTGGCGCCGGACTTGCTCGTGCTCAGCACCTGCGCGCGCTTGGAGCCGTCGCGGTAGATCGCCAGCGCCTTGACGCCGTGCTTCCAGCCCTCGATGTACGCCTCCTCGATCTCCTCGACCGTCGCCTCTTCCGGCAGGTTCACAGTCTTCGAGATGGCGCCTGAGATGAACGGCTGCACGGCGCCCATCATCTTCACGTGGCCCAGCCAGTGGATCGAGCGCGTGCCGTCCGGCGACTTGAACGCGCAGTCGAAGACCGCCTGGTGCTCGTCGGCCAGGCCGGGCGCGCCCTCGACCGTGCCGTGCTCGTCGATGTAGGCGATGATCGTCGCGCTGTCCGCTTCGCTGTAGCCCAGGTTTCCGAGCGCCCGCTCCACGGAGCCGTTGACGATCTTCATCATCCCGCCGCCGACCAGCGTCTTGTACTTGACCAGCGCGATGTCCGGCTCGATACCCGTCGTGTCGCAGTCCATCATGAAGCTGATCGTGCCCGTCGGCGCCAGAACCGTCGCCTGCGCGTTCCGGTAACCGTGCTCGCGGCCTGTCTGTACGGCGTCCGCCCAGCACTCCTTCGCCGCGTCCACAAGGTTGGCCGGGGCCTTTTCGGCGTCGATCTCCTCGACCGCCGCCTGGTGCTTCTCCATGACGCCGATCATCGGCTCGCGGTTGATCTCGTAGCCCGCGAACGGCCCCATGCGCGCAGCGACGCGCGCCGAGGTGGCGTACGCCTCGCCCGTCATCACCGCCGTCAGCGAGGCGGCCCAGGCGCGGCCCTCGTCCGAGTCGTACGGCACGCCCAGGCACATCAGCAGCGCGCCCAGGTTGGCGTAGCCCAGCCCCAGCTGGCGGAAGGCGATCGCGTTCTCGCCGATCTTCTCCGTCGGGTAGCTGGAGTTACCGACGATGATCTCCTGCGCCATCATGCTGAGCGCGATCACCCGCCGGTAGGCCTCGACGTCGAAGCTGCCGTCCTCGCCCAGGAACTTGAGCAGGTTGATCGAGGCCAGGTTGCAGGCGCTGTCGTCGATGTGCATGTACTCGGAGCAAGGGTTGGAGGCCGTGATCGGGCCCGTGTTCGGACAGGTGTGCCAGTCGTTGATCGTCGTGTCGTACTGCATCCCCGGGTCGGCGCACTCCCAGGCCGCCTGCGCGATCTTGCGCATCAGCCAGCGCGCATCCATCTCGTCGGCGATGCCGTCCGTGTGCACGTAGCGTGTCTGCCACTTGCCGTCGTCGCGCACCGCCCGCATGAACTCGTCGGTCACGCGCACGGAGTTGTTGGCGTTCTGGTACTGGATGCTGATCCAGGCGTCGCCGTCCAGCGACATGTCGTACCCGGCCTCGCCCAGCGCGTAGGCCTTCTTCTCTTCCTTCGCCTTCGACTCCACGAACTCGACGATGTCCGGATGGCTGGCGTTGAGCACGACCATCTTCGCCGCCCGCCGCGTCTTGCCGCCGGACTTGATCGTGCCGGCGACGGAGT
>JADFKG010000111.1 GCA_022565075.1 Chloroflexota bacterium
AAACCACGCTCGGCCGCGCGTGCGCGGAGGCGCTGGCGGAAGCGGGTGCGACTCTGGCGCTCGTGGCCTCGACGGTTGACGCCGACGCCGCCTTCGGCGCCCAGCGCCTGGCGCGACGGCTGGGCGCGGCGATGAGTCAGGCGATCGACGGTTCGAACCTGGCGGCGCTGCGAGTCATGGTGCGCCAGGTCGGGAAGTCGCTGGGTGGCCTCGACGCCTTCGTCGACGCGACCGGCGTCGCTACGATTCGGGGCATCGCTGAACCACTCGCGCGCCGGGAGATGGCCCGGACGGGCGGCGGCGTCTACGTCGTCACCGATGACGCAGGCGCGGTGGTGCGCGCGGTTGCTGGCGAGAAGGAGTAGCCGTAAGCTGGGCCCTCGGTAACGTCACGTGTGGCAGGAGCAGGAGGCCCGATGTCCGTCCTCGATAAGCTGAACCTCAGCGGCAAGGTGGCCATCGTCACCGGCGCGGGCCGCGGTCTTGGCCGGGCGATGGCGCTGGCCCTCGCCGACGCCGGTGCGGACCTCGTCCTTACCGCTCGCACCCAGTCGCAGCTGGAGGAGACGGCTGACCTCGTTCGCGCGAAGGGCCGGCCGGCGCTCTGGGTCTCCTGCGACGTCACGGACTCCAGCTCAGTCGGGGCGATGATTGAGTCAGCGATATCGGAGTACGGGCGTATCGATATCCTGGTCAACAACGCCGGCGGTGCCACGCCCGGGATGAACCACACGCTGACCGACATCACTGACGATGAGTGGCGCGTCGGCCTCGACACGAACCTGACCGGCGCGATGCACTGCTCACGGGCGGCGATCCCGCACATGCTCGAAGCGGGCGGCGGCAAGATCATCAACGTCACGTCCGGATTCGGGTTCCGCGCGGCCCGCGACAACTTCATCTACACGACCGCCAAGGCCGGCCTCGTCAACTTCACGCGCGCCCTGGCGATGACCTACGCGCCGGATATCCAGGCCAACCTGATCGCGCCCGGCCTCTTCCCCCACGGCAACCGGGCGATGAGCGAGTTCTGGCGCGAGGGCAAGTACACGCCGATGGGCCGCCTGGGCAAGGACGAAGAACTCGGGCCGCTGGTCGTACTTCTCGCCTCGGGCCTCACGTCGTACATGAACGGGCAGGCGATCGTGCTTGACGGCGGTGGGCTCGCCGGTGGCCACGCGCCGACCGGCTTCGCGCCCGTCGTACCGCTCCCGGAGGACTCCTGATGCGAGAGCAGTTTTCGCTCGACGGCAAGCGGGCGCTGGTTATCGGCGCCTCGAACGCCATCGGCCGCGCCATCGCCGTGGCGCTGGCGGAGGCGGGCGCAGACGTCGCGGTGGCGACGACGACGCCCTCGAAGGCCGAGGAGACGGCCGCCAATTCGTGCGCGAACGAGATCTGGGCGCTCGACCGCAAGGGGTTCGCGCAGGCGATCGAAGCCACGGACGAGGCGGACGTGGGCGCGCTCTTCGAGCGGACGGTCGGCGAGCTCGGCGGCATCGAGGTGCTTGTGAACGCGCACGACCTGCCGTTCGCCAGGCCGGTGCCCGAGACCGGCTTCGCGGAATGGCGGCGCGTCATCGATGCCAACCTGGGCGGGCCGTTCCTGGCCGCTAAGGCCGCCGGTCAGCGAATGCTGGCGCACGGTCATCCGGGCGGCAGCATCATCAACGTTGCGTCAGTGCTCGGCGAGCGCGGACTGGCGAACGGGGCTGCTTACTGCTCGGCGCAGGCCGGCGTGCTCAACCTGACTCGCGCACTGGCGCTGGAGTGGGCCCGGGACGGCGTTCGCGTCAACGCCATCGGCGCCGGCTGGACGGAAGGCATGGCGATGGCCGGCGACGACGAGTCGCGGGCGAAGCTGGAACGCTACCTGCCGTACAGGCGCCTCGCCAGGCCGGACGAGATCGCCGGCATCGCCGTCTACCTGGCATCTGACGCCTCGGCCTACCTCACAGGCCAGGTCGTCTGGGTCGAGGGCGGCGCTCTCAGCCACGTCTGACGCCTCGCCGGACGTGTACTAACGCACGATCGCCGCTACACTGCATCCAGACTGATGTCCCCAGAAGCCACGCCGCCAGAAAAAGAGACTCCCAAAGAGGCGATCAAGCGCTACCGGGAGAACTTCGCCACCGAGATCGACGGCATCGCCGTCTACCGCATGCTGGCGGAGCTCGAAAAGGTCCCCGCGCGCCGCAAGATATTCGAGGAGCTGGCCGAGGTCGAGGAGCACCACGCCGACGTCTGGCGCGAGAAGCTCCGTGAAGCCGGCGTGGAGCCAAAGGAGCACGGTCCCAGCATCAAGGCTCGGATGATCGGCGTCGGCGCGCGCATCTTCGGCGTGCGCTCGATGCTGCCGATCGTGCGCTCAATGGAGGCAGGGGCGTTCGTCGCCTACATGGGACAGGACCAGGCCGCCCAGGCGATGGCGCCTGATGAGCGCGATCACCGGCGCACGATGTCACGGTTGGAGCGGGCCACGGAGGTTGAGCCTTCAGATGCCATTCTCACTCGCGAGAGCTGGCACCGCTCGGCTGGAAGCGGGACGCTGCGGGCGAGCATCTTCGGGGCCAGCGACGGCCTCGTTTCTAACACGGCGCTTGTGATGGGCTTCGCCGGAGCGCAGACCGAAGCCAGTCTTGTGCTGCTGGCCGGAGTCGCGGGCCTCATCGCCGGTGCATTCTCGATGGCCGCGGGCGAATACGTATCGATGCGCTCCCAGCGCGAACTCTTCGAGCGCCAGATCGAGCTGGAGCGGCAGGAGCTCGAGATCTCGCCGGAGGAAGAGGAGCGCGAGCTGTCGCTCATTTACCAGGCGAAGGGCCTGCGCAAGGACGAGGCGGACATCACGGCGGCGCGCCTGATGGAGGACCCCGAAATCGCTCTCGACACGCTCGTGCGGGAGGAGCTGGGCCTCGACCCGTCCCAGCTCGGCTCGCCGTGGGGCGCGGCGATCAGTTCCTTCCTGGCGTTCGCGGTCGGCGCCTTCGTGCCAGTCATCCCGTTCCTCTTCGGCGAAGCGAGTACGGGCTACGTCGTCGCCAGCGCCGGCCTCAGCGCCGTTGCGCTCTTCGCCGTCGGTGCTGGCGTCTCGCTCTTCACGGGACGCAGCGCGCTCTACAGCGGCGCGCGCCAGGTCGCCATCGGAGCGGGCGCGGCGACTGTGACGTTCGTCATCGGCGGCATCATCGGCGCTTCCACCGACCTCTGAGGCGCCGCTCAGGACAGTTCGAGCACGTAGTCGTAGATGACGAACGGCCCGAGCGAACGCTGGCCCAGCTTCAGGAAGCCTGCGCTGTCCCGGCCATCAGGCGTTGGCGTGGCTCTGGCCGCCGTCGACGACGACCGTCGCGCCCGTTACCCACGATGCCTTCGGCGAGCAAAGGAAGGCGATGACGTTGGCGACTTCTTCTGCCGTGCCGAAGCGCCCCAGCGGTATGTTCTCCGCCGCGAAGCGCTCCATCGCCTCCGGCTCCTCCTGCTGACGCTTCCACCACGTGCCTCCCGGCGCGCTGACCGAGCCCGGCGCGACCGTGTTGACGCGGATGCCGGCGCCCGCCAGCTCGCGCGCCATCGCCTTGGCGTGGCTGATCAGCGCCGCCTTCATCGCGTTGTACCCCGGCCGGCCGCCGGATTCCTTGCCCCAGATCGACGACAGGTGGACGATCGCGCCGCCGCTCGCCATGTGCGGCGTTACCAGCCGCGTCAGCCGCACCGCCGGCATGAAGAGCGCATCGAACGACTCCTGCCAGTCGGCGTCATCGGTGCCGCGTGGCGAAAAGTGGATGCTTGTGACGAGGGCGTCGACGCGCCCGAAGCGCTCGACCGCCGCCGCGACGAGGCGCTCGGCGTCTTGCGCGCTGGTGAGGTCGGCGGGCACCGCGAGCACCTGCGCGCCGGTCTTTTCGGCCTCGGCGGCGGCCTCGCGGAGGACGTCCTCGCGGCGCGCGGCCATGACGACGTGGCAGCCCTCCGCCGCCAGCGTCAGCGCCGTTGCCCGGCCGATGCCCTGTGACGCGCCGCCGACGATGGCGACGCGTCCGGCTAGCTCGAGATCCATTCTGATCCTGGCGCAGGCATAACGCGCTCTATCGTAGGCGATAGGGGACGCGCGTCAAGCCGTCGCTAGGCGACGAGGATGACCTGGCTGCCGACGGCCGGACAGCCGGTGCTCTGGCCGATGGGCAGTCCGGCGTCATTTCGCAGGATCTTGAGCGAGTCCACGGGGTTGAGCGCCAGGTTGCAGTCGACGTCGCCCCAGGTCCGGGTGACGCCATCGACCTGCACCTCTTCGCCGATCACCGGGCAGCCGGCCGGCTGCGTGACCCCCAGTCCGGCGTCCGTGCGCAGTATCTTCAGCGAATCGACTGGGTTGACGCCGTTCTTGCAGTCCACGTCTCCCCAGGTGCGCGCAGTTCCTACCGGCGCGCCGACGATCGCCACGCACTTCGAGAACTCGGAGGTGCTTTCCGGGTTCGATGCGGTCGCCGTGATGTACTCGCCGTCGTAGACAGGCATTTCGATGGTCGCCTCGAATGTGTAGTTGGGGCCGACGCCCTCGGAGATGTCCTCGCCCAGGAATCGCTCACCCTCACCGTAGCCGGACGGGTCGCACTCGCTGTTGGCGAAGATGAAGATCGGGAGGAAGGGAGCCGGGACGGTGTTCAGCGTGCCTTCGACCTCGAGGATCCCGTCGACAACTATGGCGCTGGTGATCACCGGGAAGTTCATCACGTCGTTCGGGCCGGTGTCGAGGTCGTCTGTATCGTTCAGCGTGACGCCGTCGTCCTTCAGGTCTGCGCCGAGGCCGACGTTTGAATGAGTGATGTTCGGGTCGAGGTAGTTGTCGACGCCGGCGGTACCGGCGAGAGCAACGCCATCGCCGCCGTTGAAGGCGATCGTGTTCTGGTTCGCCGCCGCGACGCCGCCGATCGTGTTGCCGAACGCGCCCAGAGCCACGTAGATGCCGTGGCCGGAGTTGGGCAGGGGAGTCTCGCCATCGCCGGCCGTGCCGAGGCGGTTGCCGCGCACGAGGACTCCGTGTACGCCGAGGCCCTCCATCGTCAGGCCGTTGCGTCCGTTGCCGGAGATCAGGTTGCCGGAACCGGGGTCAGAGTTCCCTATCAGGCTCTGGGTCCCGTCTCGCAGCCGCACGCCGTCGTTGCCGTTAGGCAGCGGAGCGGTGCCCCTGACGTCGGTGCCGATGAAGTTGCCGGCGATGAGGATTGGCCCTTCACCGTTCATCTGGATGCCGTCCGCCGCGTTCCCGGAGATCAGGTTCCTTTCGTCGGGCGATCTCCCACCGACAGCGGTGTCAGATCCGTGTACGTTGACGCCGGAGCCGCCGTTGGGCGCGGCGAACGACCCCGTGTAGTCAGTGCCGAGGTAGTTTCCCTGGATCGTGCCGCTGGCGAAGGCGCCGACCATGATGCCGTTCTCGGAGAAGTTCTGTATCACTAGACCGCGGATGAGCACCGCCGTCCCACCGATGGAAAGACCGTTGACGCTGGCGCCGGCCGCCGATCCGTCGAGGACGATCCGCATGGAGGCGTTGCCGGCATACCAGGCAGTGGCCGTGTTCGGGCTCGCACCGGGCTGGGTGTAGCCGTCGATCGAAACAGAGTCAACCAGTCCCGGGAGTTCAGTCGTCGGCTTAATCACGTGCGGTCCGGCGCCGGGAATGTTGAACGAGATCGTCTCGCCGCCGCCGGCGTCGAGCAGCGCTTCGCGCAGCGAGCAATCGCCTGGTTTGCAGCCGTCGGCCGTTGGGTCGTCGGCTCTGGTGACGACGGGTCCGCCGGCCTTGACGGTGTTCGCACCGGTGGCGGCGAAGACCACGACTGCGCCGGCCGCGGCGGTGATGAGTGCAGGGCGAAGCATCGCTAGAATGACGTTCTTTACGGGCATGGCGGTCTCCTGCTGCGGCTGTTGCTAACAGGGCGACTATAACGCCCGCCCTGGGCGCTCGCTACCCTTGGTCGGGCGGCGTAATCGGTGGCGGACGTTCGCCCTTCGCGAAGCGGGCCAGCCAGTCGCGCATGGCGGGGTCGGCGAGGCTGTCGCTGTGGACTTCGACCTCGTGGCGCAGGCCTTCGTCGATCGGCAGCGTGAAGGCGGCGAGGGCGGCCCGGCGGTCGTTTCGCATCGCCGTCTGGGGGTAGGTGGCCACCGTCTTTGCGATCTCCAGCGCTCGGCTGACGGCCGTCCCATTCGGGACGACCTCCTGGACGAGGCCCATGCGCAGGGCGTGCCCGGCGCCGATCTGCGCACCGGTGATGATCAGGTAGAGGGCGTTGCCCATGCCGACGATCGGCGGCAGGCGCTGCGTGCCGCCGTCGGCCAGCGGCACGCCCCAGCGCCGGTTCAGGACGCCGAACTGCGCGTCCTCCGAGGCGATCCGAAAGTCACACCAGCAGGCGAGCTCGAGCCCGCCCGCCGTGCAGTAGCCGTTGATCGCGCCGATCACGGGCTTGCCGACGTCCGTGATGCGGGAGAGGCCCATGGGGCCGGACTTGCCCGCACCCGGGCGCGTCATCAGCGAGTCGATGTTCTTGAGGTCGGCGCCAGAGCAGAACGCCTTGTCGCCGGCCCCGGTCAGGATCATCACGGCCAGGTCGTCGTTGCCCTTGAACTCCTCCGTCGCCGCCTCCAGCAGGCCGGCGGTCTCGCCGTCGACGCAGTTGCGGACTTCCGGGCGGTTGATCGTCACGAGGAACGTGCGGCCCTGCGTTTCAGTCAGCACTTTCGGTCCGGCCATCGTTAGTACCCGCCGCTGAGCTTGCGGTGGTCCCAGGAGACGACGCGCTCGACCTCGAGGCGCACGACGACGCGCTTGTTCGCCATCTTCTTCACGGCGGCGATCATCGCCTCGTTCACCGGCATGTTTTGATAGCGCTCGGACTC
>JADFKG010000003.1 GCA_022565075.1 Chloroflexota bacterium
GGATCCGGCCTGTGCGTGGCACGGCGTGTACCGCCAGAACGTACGCCGTGCCGTTCCCGAGGAGAGTGGCGACGCGATCACCGGGATCGACGAAACGAGAGAGCCGCTGCGCGAACTTCTCGGCACGACGATTCAAGTCGGCGAACGTCCAGCGCTCGCCCTCATACGTCAGAGCAGTCTTGTCGGGCGAGAGTTGCGCCCGGCGCTCCAGCCAGTCAGGCATGAGATCTGTTGCGTTCTTATCAGGCATCGCTGCGTCCTTCTTGAGGGATCTCGTGACGGGTAACGGCAGCCTCGTCAAGCTCGATTCCCAGGCCGGGCTTCTTCGGGATACGCATGTAGCCGCCCTCGACCTCGATCGGCTGAACCACCAGGTCTGCCGCGAGGAAGGACCCGGTAGCGAGCCCGCAATGGAGTAGCTGTCCGGGGACGGCGGCCGCGACATGAAGTGCCGCGGTAACTCCGACTCCGGATTCGATGCTTGTCGTGACGATCGTCGAGATACGAGCCTTCTTCGCGATCTCAGCGATTCGCATCGCCGCCCGTGGCCCTCCCACGACCACTAGCTTCACCACCAGGCAGTCGACGGCATTGGCCTCCACGAGGCGTAATGCGGCCGCCTCATCTGTGACGTCCTCATCTGCGGCGATCGGCACGTTGACGGCGCTTCGCACTGCGGCCATGTCTTTCGGGTCTCCCGGCGCTATCGGTTGCTCAACCAGATCAAGCTGGTACTGGGCGAGCGAACGGATGATGCGGATGGCCTGGCCGGGACTCCAGGCCCCGTTGGCATCGAGCCGGAGGAGCACTTCCGGACCGAGCGATTCCCTTACCAGCGCCACCCTTGCGCACTCGCTTTCGATGGTCCGTTCCATACCAACTTTGAGCTTGATGCAGGCGAAACCCGCCTGGAGGGCAGCGCGCGCTGCTTCGCCGGCTAGCCGGGCGTCCGGCTCCGCGATCACAGCGTTGACGGCAACGGAGTCGCGGATGGCCGGCGCGAGAAGGGAGGCGACGGAGACGCCCTGCACTCGGCCAAGTGCATCGAGACCTGCCGTCTCGACCGCGCAGGAGACTGCGGCGCTCGCTTCAGGCAGCTCGTCGAGGGATTGAGCGCTGTTGAGTTCGTACCCCGCCAGGCTATCCGCCATTCGCTTGAGGTCCTCGTTGATTTCAGCCATCGTGTCGGTCTGGCGGTCGGGCAGGGGTGCGGCCTCTCCGATGCCCACGATCCCCGTATCGGTGGTCAGCCGGACTATCGCTCCGATCCGCTCTGTTAGCGCTCCAGCGGCGCTGGAGAAGCGTCTTACGGGCAGGCGAAACCATTGCCAGGTGACGCCGGTGATCCTCACAGCAGGAGACCGACGGCAAGCAGGCTCCCGAACACCAGGTGAAAGAGCGTCGTCTGCTTGAGGACGATGTTGAGTGCCGCGCCTTGAGCTCCCTGAAGCACTGATCGGCACGGGACGATGGCCAGCGGGAGGGCGAGGAGGGCAAGACCCACTGCGGGCCCCGCTCCGCCAACGAGAAGCACCGGGAGGAGGACGAACGCCGCCAGGATCATCAGGACGTATTGCAGACGGCTGATCCTTTCTCCGAGGCGAACGGCCAGCGTAAGCTTTCCCGCCCGGCGGTCTGTCTCGATATCGCGGACGTTGTTGACGACGAGGATGGCGGCGACCGTCAATCCGACGGGCAGCGAGGCGAGAAAGGCGAGATTCGTAACAGAGCCGGCCTGAAGGTAGTAGGTGCCCATCACCGCCACGAGACCGAAGAAGACGAAGACGAACAGGTCGCCGAGGCCATGATAGCCGAGGGGCCACGGGCCCCCCGTGTACGCGAGGCCCGCGGCGATGGAGACGACACCAATCGCCAATATCGGCCAGCCTCCCTCAATGACTAGGAAGACGCCTACTAGCGCCGCGAGTCCGAAGACGACCCCTGAGGCCATCTTGACCTCAGCGGCGGACGCCTGACCGCTGGCAGTAATACGAACCGGCCCGAGGCGGTCAGGGGTATCGGCGCCCTGCTCGAAATCAAGCGCGTCGTTCGCCAGGTTCGTTCCGATCTGTATCAGGACAGCCGCAGCCAGAGTGGCGATAAAGACGAGGACAGCGAACTCACCGCCTGAGTAGGCGAGCGCCGATCCCACCAGGACCGGCGTCACAGCCGCGGACAGCGTCGGCGGACGAGTGGCCGCCAGCCAGCCTCTCCAGCCTGGCGTTGCCAACTTGTACTCCGCGGGTGAGCCCAGTCTCATGGGAGTCGAGGGAACGGGGAGAAGTCCGGCTTGCGCTTCTCAAGGAACGCATCTCGGCCTTCTTTCGCCTCCGCGGTCATGTAGAAGAGCAGCGTGGCGTCTCCAGCGAGCTGCTGAAGACCGGCGAGGCCATCCGTATCGGCCGCGAACGCCGCCTTGAGAAAGCGCAGGGCCGTCGGGCTCATCTCGAGCATTCGCCGTCCCCAGCGCACGGTCTCGTCCTCGAGCGATGCCAGCGGGACGACCTTGTTGACCAGGCCCATATCCAGCGCTTCCTGGGCCGAGTACTGCCAGCAGCAGAACCAGATTTCGCGCGCCTTCTTGTGACCGACTATGCGTGCCATTAACGTAGCGCCGTATCCGGCGTCGAAGCTCCCGACTTTCGGGCCCGTCTGCCCGAATACCGCATTATCGGCGGCGATGGTGATGTCACATACGAGATGAAGGACGTGCCCACCGCCGATAGCGTAGCCAGCGACCATGGCGATAACAGGCTTCGGCAAAGCGCGAATTTCTCGCTGCAGATCCAGGACGTTCAGGCGAGGTATCCCGTCGTCGCCGACGTAGCCGCCTTCGCCGCGGACGCGTTGGTCGCCGCCCGAGCAGAAAGCCTTGTCGCCGGCACCAGTGAGGACTACGACGCCTATGGCCGAGTCGTCGCGAGCATGAGTGAACGCGTCACGCAATTCGATGATCGTCTTCGGGCGAAAGGCGTTTCTGACTTCGGGCCGGTTTATCGTGACCTTGGCGATGCCTGCGGCGTCGCCGAGGCTCCGCTCATACAAGATATCTTCGTACTCGCGGATATTCTCCCAGTTCACAGCCATGACTAAATTAGCCTCCGTTCTTTCTCGGGCGTTAGATCTGCGAGGAAAGTGCGTACCGTCTGCCAAAAGGCGTCCGGTCTTTCCAGGTGCACCGCGTGGCCCGCATCCGGAATTATGCTCAACCGCGCGTCAGGCAGCGCCTTGCTCATGGCCCTCGCGATGTCGCAGTATTTCCGGTCGAGCGCGCCTGCGATGATCAATTCAGGCATCGATAGTTCGGGGAGCCGCGTCCACAGCGACTCCTGGAAGCCCACGCTCATCCCTCGCAGGCTGTTCGCCAACCCGTGCGGATTCTGCTTCAGGCGCTGCCGGCGTAACGACTCTCGGCCCGCCGCCGGAAGATTGGCCTGGCTGGCGAAGAGAGGTAGCGCCTCCCACCGCGCCACGAACGCTGAGATGCCATCGCGCTCAATGTCGTCGGCGAGCTGCTCATCGCTCGTGGCCCGGGCCAGCCGTTCCTGGCGGCTCTCGATCCCCGCTGACGTGCTCTCCAGGACGAGCGCCTCAACGATCTCCGGCGCGCGGAGAGCGAGATGCATGGCCAGGCGGCCACCCATTGAGTATCCGAGCACGATAACTCTGCCGAAACCCAACTGCCGAATCAAGTGCACAAGATCATCGACAGCCGCCGACATCGAGTGACGGTCGCGCTCCGGCGGACAGTCGGAGTCCCCGTGTCCAAGGAGGTCCGGAGCGATCGTGGTCATTCCTGACAGGTAGTCTCGCGAGGTCTTCCAGGTGCTGGCGCCACCGGTGAACCCGTGGACGAGGAGAATCGCGGGGCCATCCCCCTCGATCTCGACGTTGTAGCTACTGCCGTTAAGCTTGATCCGGCTCATTCACGCTCCCGCAAGGGCGGCGGCTTCCATCAGTTCACGATGAAGCTTCGCGTTGGAGCCGCGATCGGTGCGCACCTCAAGCAACGTCACGCCTTCCGAACCAAACGAGCGCGATACCAAATCGCGAAACTCCTGGCGGGAAGTGATGCAGTGGTACTCCAGCCCGTACATATCGGCGGTGTGCTTGAAGTCGAGGCCGGTTGGTGTAGCGAAGACCTCCTCGAAGTGTGGATCGCTGGACTGTGGGAGCATCGAGAAGATGCCGCCACCATCGTTGTTCACGAGCACGATGGTGGCGCTCAGGCCGTACCGGCGTGCGGCCAGCAAGCCGTTCATGTCGTGGTAGAACGACAGATCTCCAATGACGAGAACCAATGGCCCTTCCGAGACGGCGCTGACACCCAGCGCCGTAGACACGACCCCATCGATGCCACTTGCACCCCTGTTGGCGAGGAAGCGCATGTCTCGCGTCCCGCCGGGGAACATTGCGTCCAGATCGCGAATCGGCATGCTGTTACCGGCAAACAGGGTGCCGCCCGCTGGTAAGACCTCGTTGAGGTCAGCGAACACGCCGGGCTCGGATAGGCCGCGTTCCTGCTCGATTCGTGCAGCGAGCGCGGAACGAACCCTGGTGTTTGTATCGGTCCACGAGGCGACCCAGTCTGGCGCCCCTGGTCCCAGCGTCGGCGCAGGCTGATCCGGCACGCCGTCAAGAACGGCACGGCAGAGTAAAGCCGGATCGAGTCGCACGACGTCTGACGCGGAGAGGGTAGGATCTCTCGATCCGCCGGGGTCGGCCAGCACCTGGTTACAGGACCTGTTGCGCTCCAGAAATTGCAGAAGAGCCTTTGATACAGGGGCCGCGCCGAAGCGCAGCACGAAGTCAGGCGAAAGGCGGCGCGCAATCTCTTCATCGCGGAGGAAGGCATCATACGCGTCGATCACTATCGAGCTGTGCTGAGGGCCGCATCGCACCTGAGACAGGGGATCGGCCAGGACTGGAGCGCCGATCTCTCTGGCCAGTGCAGTCACTGCGTCCGGGAAGGAGGGATCATCCTGCTCTCCGCAGACGATGAGCGGCCGCTCAGCGCCGTGAAGCGCGCGTCTGAGAGGCGCGAAGTCTTCTGGGCTGTACCGGCCAGGCGGCTGGTTAGTGGGGAAGACGTTCTCTTGCCCGCCCGTCTCAGCGTGACGGAGGTGCTTTCCTGCCTCTGGTAGCAGCGGCTCCCGGAACGGGAAGTTGAGGTGCACCGGACCGGCGGGTTCTTCGAGCGCCCCCCTCATGGACCGGCCCGCAATTGATTTGGCGTAAGCGAGGGACACCTTCGGATCGTCCGGGATCTGGACGTCTACGGACCACTTGACGTGGCTTCCGTACAGCCTGACCTGGTCGATCGTCTGGTTGGTTCCGATGTCCCGCGCGTAGGCCGGGCGGTCAGCCGTGAGGAGCAGCAGCGGAACTCTGGCGAAGAACGCTTCTACAGCGGCCGGCGCGAAGTTCACGGCGGCGGTTCCTGACGTCGAGACTACCGCGACGGGCAGCTTTGACCGCTTCGCAATACCCAGTGCGAAATACGCCGCCGACCGCTCGTCAACATGCATCCAGACCTTGATCCGTGGATCGCGGCGGAAGGTCAAGGCGAGTGGCGTCGAACGCGATCCCGGGCAGACGCAGACGTTCTCGATCCCCAGTCGGATCAACGAATCCACGAATTCGCTTACGAAGGAGGACTGGATATCGCTCACGGCTTGCTCGTCGAACCTTGAAGGATGCGCAAGACCGGCTGGAGCTTCAGCACGGACTCCGCCAGCTCGCGTTGTACGTCCGATTCGGCGACGATCCCACACCCGGCATGGAGGAACGCCCGCTCACCGCATATCAGGGCGGATCTGATAGCGACGGCGAAGTCCCCATCCTCTCGCGCATCGAGCCACCCTATCGGGCCGGCGTACCAGCCGCGGTCGAACGGTTCGTGCGCTCTGATTCGCTCCAGCGAAGCGTCACGCGGGACACCGCCGACGGCGGGAGTCGGATGGAGAAGATCCGCCAGTACCAGCACTCCCGTATCGCGGGTCAATTCGCCCACAATAGGCGTATACAGGTGCTGTACGTTAGACATTTTCATCACGGCAGGCTCGTCTGGAGAACTTATGATGCTGCAGAGCGGACTTAACGTGTCTCGAACCGCCGTTAACACGAGGTCGTGTTCCTCACGCTCCTTGGCATCAGCCGCGAGCACACCTGCCAGCCACGCATCCTCGGTCTCGTCCTCACCTCGACGTATAGACCCAGCGAGACAATCCACCTCCGCCAGACGCCCCCGCCTGCGAACGAGCAGTTCGGGTGTGGCGCCCAGGAAGCAGTCCTTCCCCGGCTGAAAGGCGAAGGCGGTGCAATCGGGAAAGTCGCGAAGGAGGCCCGCGAGAACCACAGCGGGCTCGATGGGACCGTCGGCGCGAACGGTTACCTCTCGCGCCAGGACGACTTTCCTGAGGGCACCGGAGCGAATCTCTTGCACCGCGCGGGCGACGGTCGTCTCAAAGAGGCCTGTGTCTGCCTCGACGGAGACGCCTCCCCAGCAGCGTCGGCTACGATCATCGGCGGGGCTGTCCACCAGAATCTCCTGCAGATCAGCGAACACTCGCTCGACCTCGCCATCAGGATCGCTGGAGGGGTAGATGTTGACGTTGACCGTTAGCCGGGAGACATCTTCTTCGAGGTTGAGAACGTACCGCGGCAAAACGATGAGACCGTCAGGGAAGTCCTGCCACCGATCACTGTGCTGCCCCGAGTCAAACGCGAAGCCAGCGAAGCAGACAGGCTGCGCAAGAAGGATCTCCTCTGGGCCGTCGATCAGCATTCGGCGGCACAGCTCATGCCAGGCGGCGCGGGCTTCCTTGAAGCGGTCCGGCCCCCGGCCAGTCAATCGCGCTGTCTGGCCGAGGCCGACCAGCGTACGATCTCCACGACCGCGCCAGAAGAAGCGCTCAGCTCTCGCTGACTCGAAAAAGGCAAGCGCATCAACCTCACCAACAACGGGCACCGTGACGCTGATGGTGGTTGGTTGCTCAGGCGAAGCGCTGCGCCGGCCTACGGCGACGAGGCGCCGCAGGCGACGCCTCAGTTCGTTCCAGCCGATCTCCAGATGGGCGACTATCTGAGGCCATCCCTTCGCGAGTCGACTCCGACGCTGCGCATGAGCAGAGTTCGCAGGGTGGCGTACGATTCCTCAAGGCTGCGAGGGCTATCTTTCGAGAGTGCCCAGCGGGTGATCACCTCATTGAGAGCACCGAACCAGGCCGTAGCGGTGACTTCGCTGTCGACGGGTTCAATGATTCCAGTTCGGACTGCCTCCTCGATTTCACGCTGAATGATCGCGGAGAAGCCAGCTCGAACGCGATCCATCTGAAGGCTAAAGTCGCGGCCGAGCCCATGCCCCTCCATCATCAAGAGGCGTGCGATGCCACGGTGCCGGGAGAACGTCCTCATCACGGTGTACAGCGCCGCGTCAGCCCTGGCTACCGGGTCGTCGTGAGAAGACAGTGCTTCGCCAATCTTCCGGGTAAGCCGCTGTGTTGTCCGGTTTAGGAGGGCGATGAAGATCGCCTCTCGGTTGGGGAAGTGGAAGTACACGCCTCCCCTGGACGTCTGCGATTCGTCGGCGATCGCATCCATGCTCGCTCGGCTGTATCCGTGCTTCGAGAAGATGCGTAGAGCGGCATCGAGAATGGATTCCCGGCGGGAGACTGCGCGCGCTTGGCTCATAGCTTCAAAACCGACAGTAGTGTCGGTTTTTCCCTTATACAAGACCACGTGCTAAGGCGCAACGAGGGAGCATAACGGAGCCCGAGCAAGTACGAGCCCGGGCGTCGGCTCCGTGCGCCTCGGGCAACGCGGAGCTACGATGTCACTCGATGGTTGAGAAGAATCCGCTGAAAATCAGTGGCATGTTCGATCGTATCGTGCCGCGGTATGACCTGGTGAATAGCCTGATGAGCTTCGGCATGGACCGTCGCTGGAGAGTTCTGGCGGCACGACTGGCGGTCAAGCCTGGAGATCGGGCTCTGGACGTGGGTACCGGGACGGGCTATCTGGCGCGCGAGCTTCGCCATGCGGGAGCGTCGCCGGTGTTCGCCGTAGACTTCTCAACACGAATGCTGGCAGCTGCTGAGGAAAGAGTTGCTGACGGTAAGGCGGACATTGCCTGGTTACGCGCAGATGCTCAGCGCTTGCCTTTTCCGGACGGCTCGTTCGACTGCGTAACGAACGCCTTCCTGCTCCGGAACCTCTCGGACTTGACGTCTGGCCTGAGGGAGATGGCCCGCGTGTTGAAGCCAGGCGGCCGGCTCGTTTGCCTTGACATCACTCAACCACCTGGAGGCCCATTCGGGGTCGCGTATCGCTTGTATTTTGAGCGCCTCGTCCCTCTGGTCGGCGGGTTGATCGGCAGCGACCGGGAAGCTTATCGATATCTTCCCTCATCGCTGAAAGGGTTCCCCGATGCTGGTTCACTCTCGGATCTTCTCTCGGATGTAGGCCTGACAGACGTGCGTATGCGTCTTCTCGGAGGAGGAAGCGTAGCGCTCCATCGGGCTGTCAAGCGATAGACAGCGCGTCCTGATGTCGTACTCTGTCTGAGCTGTTGAACGCGGACGATCTTCCAGCGGCTGTGTGAAGAGTGAGGGATCGCCAGGGTACACCGCTCGGGCCCTCCTCAGTTCCTGCTCTCCGTCAGCAGTTCTTTCTTCGTCCCTTGGGCTGGCGTTCCGGCGCGCGAGAATATCTGTAGATCGGCGCGTCCTATGCGGCAGCCTGGTTCTCCCGCCGAAGAATCCCGCCCGGATCCTTCCCATCCAGATCCAGCGCACGATCTTCTCGGCCCAGCTGAGTGAGTGATGTCAGTCGATGGTTAGCGAATCACCGGGGTCCTTTCATCCCTCTGCCTCCCGTCCTGCCGTATCGAAGGCAAGTCGTTCTGCTCGGCCCCCCGGTTCCCTGCACTCTTCGCATCTGGCGACTTGTGGGTTACTTGGATGCGTAAGCCGAAGGTGAGCTCGTGCCCCGAGTGCGGGAAGACTAATGTTGTGGTGCCAATCCTGTACGGTTACCCGTCAGACGAGGCGATGGAAGCTGCCGAACGCGACGAGATCGTACTTGCCGGCTGTATGGACGGTGACCTCGACCCCAGCTACTACTGTCGACGCTGCCTCGTCGCGTTCGAGAACGCGCGGCAATTCGCCTAGACGGATGTGGCACACCGTGGCTGGGATGGGCCCCTGACTCCCGGATTGGAGATCCGGATCCCTGACGAGACGAACCAAGAATCCCGATCGATTGCCCGAGCTATTGATGAAGGCGTAGGACACCTGATTCTGGATCATCCCAGCGTAAGCGCTGTGCTGCCTTAATGTAGGCCCTGAGCGGAATTGCCCGAGTTATCCGTGGTAACCTGCAGCGCCTGCACGACTTCACTTGGCGTCTGCGGCCCGGTCTAGACCACGACTCTCTGCTTCGAAGGCAGATAATCTACCAGTGAACTACTTCCGCTTGGCTTCCTGCTCCTTCAGAGCCGACCTTCGTTCGGCCCGAACCGATCGCGAATCGGGAGAGTGGCGATGCGACTCTTGGCACGCTAGGATTGACGCGGCGACTAGACTTCACGCCATGTCAGGTTGAGTGCACGCGACCGAGATCGATACGCCATGAACATGGATTACGACTTCCACGGCATCTTGGGACTGCGCCTTATCGATCCGAAACCGAGCTTCGCCAAGTGGATAAGCGCCGAGCTGAAACCGCTCGCAACGTCCGCCTCCTCGATCGATCCTGATGTCTCGGTCGTTCGTGCGAGTGCCAGTGTCACGAGCGACGCTCAGTTTCATCTTGGCAACGCGGGCGACTATCAAGAGTGCGTATACAGTGACTCAGAACTCTGGGTGCGCAGCGATGGCGAGTTTCTCAATATACCGTTTGAGGCTCTGGGCAAGCGATGCGAGATCCAATACACGAGAGGCTTCGCCGCCAGACGAGCCTGGCGATACGTTCGGCCGATACTGCAGATTGGACTCCTGGAGAAGGGCTCACTCGCCGTCCATGCGTCATCGATGATCTATCGCGACAAGGGCATTCTATTCGCCGGCTGGGCGGAGAGTGGAAAGACGGAGACGCTGTTAGGATTCCTCATGGATGGAGCCTCCATGATCTCCGATAAGTGGACGATCGTAAGCGAGCTCGGGGACACCATCCATAGCTTCCCTTCACGGATCACGATGAGGGACTGGGTACCTAGATACCTGCCAGAGATCCTGGATATTCTTACGCCCGGCCAGAAACGGCGTTTACGCATCGGCGGCGCGATGGCTGCGATGGCAACTAGAGCTCTTCAAAGCGCTCGGGGTATTGACCCGGTCGCGATGGCTTCAGAAGTCCTACGCCCGGCGCTGGACACCGGCCGAACGGTGACGATCGATCAAAGCCAGCTAGAAAGGCTCGGCGGAGGCGACGCGAAGTCCAACTCGGCGGCGACTGAAGCACCTTTCGACAAGCTCTTCCTTTTGCTGCCGTCGAATCGGCGCGACGTACGAGTGCAGCCAAGCAGTGGGGCGGAGGTGTCAGCACGACTGGCGGAGTGTGCGTCATATGAGCGCCGCCACCTCTTCGGACTCTACTCAAAGTTCAAGTACGCGATTCCCAACGCACCGCCCACCGTGTTAGACGACGTCAAGGAGCGTGAGGAAAGCATGCTCCGGCGCATTCTGGCAACGAAGGAAGTCTATCAGGTGCTAGCACCATTCCCGTGTGACCCGAGGGCTATGCAAGCCGCCATAGCACCGTTCTGTTAGCTTCCGGAGATCCTGGGCCACGGTGAGCGAGCTGTGTTACGAATTTCCCCCAGGGGTCGTCCTTCGCATCGTATCTCGACACAGCCACGTCCTCGCCTACTTCGACGCAGAATACGGCGCGTTTAGGACCGCCGGCACGGCAGACGTCCAGTTGAACGTGCACGTCGGCAGGCAAGGCAACATAGCTCACTCACCAGACGCCATCGTTCATCGACGGCGTCACAAGCTAACGAGCTGGACCATCACATTCACGGACCTGGATTCTGAGCGCACGGGCGTCGAATTCGACGGTCACGGGGTCATGACTCTCCCTTACCTCCAGAGCTTTTACATCGAGCCTCTGCTCCGGCTCAAGCTGCTTCTTCGCGACCATGCTCTGGTCCACGGCGCGTCGGTCTGCAAGGGATCGCAGTCGCGACTCTTCGTTGGCGGCTCTCGTGTTGGAAAGACCACTCTAACCTTGAGTCAGGCCGAACGAGGCAACGCGGTGCAGGGCGACAACTACGTGATACTGAGCCCGACCGGCACATCCATTGCGTTCCCCCGCCGTCTCCGAATCTATCCCGACCTGCGAAGGTCCCTGCCCACCGTCCACCGGCGATTGCCGCTCACGACGCGAACCCGCCTGAAGAGCTACGCCATCCTCAACTGGTTGTCACGAGGCTACGCTAACCCGGCTACGCGGGTTCCGTTAGCGCAACTCGTTCCGGACTGCAAGGTCACACCCGAGGCTGTCGTGGAGTCCGTATTTGTCCTCCGTCCCCATGCGGGTAAGGATCTGGTCGGACCCACATCAATAAGCCTGGACCAGACCGTGACCGAGATACAGTCCCACGCTTCTAAGGAAGCGGCCTGGCTGACGGAGGCCATTGCACCCTACGTTTCAGACCATCCTGAATCCTCGCTCAACTCTGCTCGAGTCGCTGAGGCATCGATTCTCAACAGGGCGTTGAGTCACGTCTCGACGTTCGAGATCCTGGTACCCCGGGTGGACGACGTTGGCGAATTGGCTCGCGACATGAGCCGAATCGCCGGACTCGCATAGCTAGCCGGGCGACGAAGCTCTACAGCCCATTACGCTGAACAGACCAGTCCAGCTATTAGTGTAGCAATTCCTCGCTAAAGATATGCATAACTTGACAATACGAACAGCGTTATGTCCACAATATCGCCTCGACGGGACTACCGGTCAAGGCAACGAAGCCGATCGCTGGTGTTTAGCTTCACTATTCGAATCAACACACCCCCGGGCCTTCTGACCTGACCGACCTGGATAGCCTTCGCTAGCGCAACTTCGGTCATAGAGAGGTCAATTTGAGAAACTCCGCCGGCCTGAGCATTCGAAACGACAGACGAGCGTTGACTGTACGTGGCGTCGCGAATCGCATCGATATCAGCGCGGGCACAGTCTGGCGCCAATTCTCACCGCTTCTGGTCACTGCCATAGCGATTGGCCTGGCTCTCTTCGCCGGCCCGACGCAGGTCGCGCACGGCGCAACGCTGACTGTCGACAGCACGGCGGACACGTCTGATTTCAGCACGGCAGACGGAGTCTGCGATACGACTGGCTTCGGCGGCCCCTGCACACTGCGGGCGGCGATCGAGCAGGCAAATTTCGACGCCGGCACCGACACGATCGAATTCAACATCGCGGGCGCGGGTCCGCACACAATCACCCCGGGCGCCAGCGGCCTGCCCACGATCACCGACCCGGTGATCATCGACGGGACGAGCGAGCCAGACTTCGTGAGCACACCGATCGTCGAGCTGGACGGCGCCAACACAGGGGTGGGCGTGGACGGGCTGCACATCATCGCCGGCAACAGCACAGTCAAGGGGCTTGTGATCAACCGCTTCGGTGGTGACGGCATTGAGCTTGTGACGAACGGCGGCAACACGATAGAGGGTAACTTCATCGGCACCGACGTCACCGGCACCCTGGAGCAGGGCAATTCCCGCGGCGTGTACGTCAACCACGCGCCCTTCAACACGATCGGCGGCACGACGTCCGGCGCCCGCAACGTCATCTCCGGCAACGAAGGTTACGGCGTCCGCATCGTCGGCAACCTGGCAATCGGAAACAAGATCGAGGGCAACTACATCGGCACTGACGCCACCGGCACGCTGAACCTGGGCAACAGATTCGCCGGCGTGGTAATCAGTGGCGTGGCGTTCAACACCGTCGGTGGCACAACGTCCGGAGCCCGCAACGTCATCTCCGGCAACAACAAGGGCATCCGCATCACCGGCAGCGCGGCGACGGGGAACAAGGTCGAGGGCAACTATATCGGCACTGACGTCACCGGCACCACCAACCTGGGCAGTGACAGCTTCGGCGTGTGGATCGATAATGGCGCGTCGAACAACACCATCGGCGGCACGACGTCCGGAGCCGGCAACGTCATCTCCGGCAACGCCTTCAGCGGTGTGTTCATCGACGGCGCGCCCTCCAACACCATCGGCCCGAGCAACGTCATCTCCGGCAACAGAAACGACGGCGTGCGCATCTCAGGCGCTGACGCCATCGGAAACACGATCACTGGAAACTCGATTCACGACAATACCGGACTCGGCATCAACAACATGACTGGAGGCAATACGGAACTCACGCCGCCCACGGTCACGGCGGCAGGTTCGGCTTCTGGCAGCAGCGACTGCGCCTCCTGCACGATCGAGGTGTTCTCGGACGCCGGCAACGAGGGTAAGACGTTCCATGGCGCCGCCACGACGGCCGCCGGCACGTGCCCCTGCGCCTGGAGCTTCTCCGGCGCGGTCACCGGCCCCAACATCACCGCGACAGTGACCGACGGCAGCGGGAACACTTCGGAGTTCTCAGCAACGCAAGTGACCTGGGGCGACGCCAACTGCTCCGGCTCCGTCAACCCCGTTGACTCGCTGCTTACTCTGCGCTTTGACGCTGGTCTTGGCACCGACACGGGCGATTGTCCGGACTTCGGTCAGGTCGTCGACGTGGCGTTCGCCTCGCCGCATGCCTGGGGCGACGTGGATTGTGGCGGTGACGTCACGCCGGTCGATTCGCTGAAACTCTTGCGCCATGACGCGGGGCTAAGCGTGGCACAGGAGGGCAACTGCCCGCTGATTGGAGCCGAAGTAACCATCGTCGATTAGCGGATGACACCCTGACCTGGGGACGCCGGACATGCTATGGGAGGACGACAATGACTACTAAGCCTTCGAGCTTGCTCATCGACGAAGACGTAGTCGTCGACCAAGCACCTCAATCGACGGCGAGTGAGCAAGGGACAAGAGCCGTCGCACGGAAATCCCCGGCCGACATCACTAGAGAGGTGTTCGGACGCCAGAGCGTATGGAGATCCACCACCAAGCGGGCCTTTGACGTGCTCCTGGCGGCAACCCTGCTCGTTGCTTTTAGTCCGATAATTGCGCTCATCTGCATAGTTGTGACCGTTCATCTCCGCCGCGCCCCACTCTTTCTGCACGAAAGAATTGGCAAAAACGGGGTTCCGTTCAAATGCCTCAAGGTGCGGACGATGCATGAGAACAAGGCCACGGAAGGTCTCCACCCCGACCCGGCGTTTAAGTCTGGCACTGTTAGCAGAACTACGGCGCTCACACGGTTACTGCGGAAGACTAGCCTGGATGAGCTGCCCCAACTCCTCAACGTGTTAAGCGGAAAGATGAGTCTCGTCGGACCGAGGCCGGTGGTCGCGGCTGAGCTAAGGATGCATTACGGCGAACTGGCCCCGCTTTTGCTAGTCTCGAAGCCCGGGATGACCGGCCTTTGGATGGTCGCCGGCAGGTCCACCATCGAGTACCCGCGGCGAGCGTTGATCGAGCTCAAATACGTCGCCATCTCTTCCTGGTGGCTGGACCTGCGAATTCTGGCCCAGACCATCGGGGCCGTATTGAGTCGCAGAGGGGCTTATTAGGCAGTATCCGGGATGGCTCATATTCTTCATGTAACCGAATGTACTAAGGGAGGGGTGCCTCTCTTCATTCGGCGAGTGTGCGAGGGTCTCAACGGGGATTTCTCGTTCGATATAGTGTGTCCGCCATCATCCGAACTGTCCGTTCAACCGCCCAGCGGAGCGCGGATCCACACTGTTGATATGGCCAGGCAACCCCATCCCTTACGCGATCTGATAGCGGCGTTCGGCGTTCGACGGGTAATCCGTTCGGCCTACTATGATGCCGTGCATCTTCATTCGTCGAAGGCGGGAATCGTTGGATCCCTGGCAAAGCCCTGGATCGAAGCGCCGATCATCTACACACCACATGGACTGAGGTCCTTCGCCTACCCCGATAAGTCACCGTTAAAGTCGATCGCACGCGTAGTCGAGAAGTGGATATGCCGCTCCGCCGGCAACGTAGTTGCGGTGTCAATTGAGGAGGCCTCGGAAGTCGTTAGGTCTGGCATCGCACCGTCCGAGAAGGTCACCGTGATCGAAAACGGAGTGGACCTGGATGACATGTCAGCAGCCGCCACGATCTCCCGAACAGACATCGGTGTGCCACAAGATGCGTACCTGGTGGGAACGGTCGGGAGGCTCCAGGCCCAGAAGGACCCGCTACTCTTCATTCAAGCGGCGAGCATCATAGCTGACCGGATTCCGGGTGCACATTTCGTGATGGTTGGCGACGGCCCGCTGGAATCGGTTGTTAGAGAACAGATCGCCGGCGAACATCTCGCTGATCGATTTCATCTTCTCGGGTGGCGAGCCGACGCCACGGACATTCTCAAGCTGTTTGACGTGTTCGTTCTGACGTCAAGGTATGAGGGGATGCCTTTCGTGCTACTTGAGGCGGCGGCAGCTGGGTTACCACTAGTCTCAACGAACGTGGCGGGGGCGCAATCGCTAATCGATGACGGCTTTAGCGGCCTTTTGGCTGCCGTTGGCGACGCTGAGGTGATCGGCGCCCATCTCTTAGCCTTGCATTCTGACAAGACGCTTAGACTGAAGCTGGGGAAGGCAGCAAGAACGAGCATAGCCGAGAGCCACGGACTGGAACTCATGCTCGACAGTTGGAACGAAACGTACCGATCAATGATTCCGCGAAGTGACGCAGCATCGGCTCCTGACAAGGCCGTGGTGATCTCCGGATGATTAGCCGCGTCCAAGGGATCATGAATCACCACATAGCCCGGAACTCAGTATTCCTGGGACTGGCGGCTGCCTGTCGAGGGCTGGCAGAGGTGTTCATCATCATCGTGGCGATCCGAGCGCTCGGTCCGAGCGTTGGTGGCCAACTCATCTTCGGGCTGGCGGTCATCAGACTCGCTCAGTTGGCATCGGAAGCGGGCCTTGGGATCTACCTCACAAGGGAGATTCCGCGAGCTCCGGAATCCGCAGGCACCTTAACGCTAGAGGCTCTCAAGGCGGTGGTGCTCATAGCCCTGCCCGCAGGCTTACTGCTGACCATAGTCACTGCCTCCGTGGATCCATTGACCGGAGTTCTTGTGGCGATCGGAACTCTGGCGGTGATTTTCGGCGCCGCACAACCCATTCTGGGGGCGGCCTTCCTCGCTCATGATCAAGCCCAATGGCAGTTCAAGAACACGGCCATCACAGCCGTCACCCTCGTTGGCGGAGGAATCCTGGTAGCTTTCGTTTCGCCCAGCCTGCTTTCTTTCTTCGTCGTCGTGGCCGTGGCAAGAGGCGCAGGGACAGCCGTCGGTCTGCTCGATTTCATGCGAGTATTGGCGCCAAGGGTCAATCTAGCCAGCCTATCGGCGCGAAGATCCTTGCGGAGATCCGTGCCGTATGCGCTGAACGGTATTGGGTCCTTTCTCTACCTGAGGATGGATCTCCTCTTACTCGGCGTCATCTCTGGATCGGTAGCGACCGGTGTGTATGGAGGCGTTGCAGACCCGATGGTCTCGCTGACATCGATGGTCTTTATCATCACGCGTTCGTTCCTGCCGTCTCTTTCGCGCGCCTACGGCGAGGACAACAAGCGATTTTCAAGCCTCGTTAGGTCGATGGTCATCATCAACGTCTGTGTGGGCCTGGCCCTCACGATAGTAGTATTCATCGGTTCGGGATGGTTCGTTTCGCTGGCGTTCGGCGGAGAACTCGAAGGCGCAGCGCCACTTCTGCGAGTCCTCAGCCTCGCCATCGTGTTCCGCTTCTTCAATAGCGGGCTCGCGACCTGGCTCACGGCATCAGGACGTCAGTGGCAGAGAACCACGGCCATCATGTCAGGCGCGGCATTCAACATCGTAGTGATCGTGATTACGATACCGATATGGGGATATTGGGCCGCCGCATGGGCGACGGTGGCTACGGAATTCGCGATTCTCGCTGTTCTGGTGTGGTTCCTGCGTGCCGAATTGCCTCTTCTTAGCTGGGGAACACGCGCTAACGTTGTCCGGGCGACGGTCGCGGAGGGTGGCGATGTCCGTGCGGACTAACGACCTCGTGGCTTCCTCCGTCAGTGCCGCTTCAGCGGAGCTGGCGTCTGCCGGGAATCCCTTTGTGGCTGTGCGGGTCAGGGAAACGTCCGGATCCAAGGTGATTTATCTTGCTTCCAGGGGTAATAAGTCGCCGGCGTACGTCCTAAAGCTGAGAAAGCCTCGGCGGTTGATCCCCGCAACCGCCCGCAAACGTGAGCAGCTGTCGACCGCTGCCGAATACGACGCGATCGGGACAGTCGCGCGCTACTTCGCCGGGATTCCTCAATTCGCGCGCTCCGTGCCTCGGCCTGTCCGACTCCTCAAGGACCACGACGCCTTCGTTACTGAGTTCATCGAAGGCCGTTCGCTGAAGGATATCCTGCCGCTCGCGACCGGTCTATTGTCTAGAGCTTCCAGTCGGAGCGCCCTGCGCAGCGTCTGCTACAAGTGTGGTGTCTGGCTCGGGTTACAGCATCAGATGCCTATCCCCGATTCGCTTCCCTCGCGCGCCTTCGACCTGGAGCGCCTTCGACAGAAGTCAGACGCGGCCGTCAGTCTACTGCCGGAGTCGACAAGAGGGACGACTGCAATCCGCGACCTGAGGGCGGCAGCGGACGATTATGCCCGTCCCATCACAGACGACGTGACTTGCCATGGAGATTTCCAGCCGGGCAACATCTTCGTGCGCGACGGAGAGCCATTCGTGATCGATTTCGGCACCATGGGAATCGGGCCGGCGGAGGACGACCTGGCCTTCTTTCTTGTGCTCATGGCCACTCAAAAGTTTCGGATCGTTCTGGGTAATGCTGCGGGTGATCCTCGCTTCACTGTTGATCTCTGCGACGCGTTTTTCGATGGATACGGGTCTAGCCGGGCAGCTCAACTACCAGCCCTGAAGCCTCTGGTCGCCGTGTACATGCTGGAACGCCTCGCGGCCATGTTCGATACAACGTCGCGGCTGCCGCGAATTGCGCGGCCAGTTGTCAGGGCGCGACTCAACCGATGGGTCGAGCGTGACTTGACCGCGTTCTTGAGGAGACTCGAGCATCTCTGGACAGGACGATCTTGATGATTGGCCACGCCGAGACTCCTAAACGCCCGTCTTCTGCTGCGATGGGCGCCTTGCTGGTCGGACTACTAGGGGCCATCGGATTGGCTGCTTTACTTGCGCAGGGTCTCTCAGCCAACTCCACAGTCGTTCTGGCTTCCGGCGCGCTCATCGCTATCGTCTTAGGGGCGATCTGCACGAGGGCCATGCTTGCCGAACGAGCCGTGGAACGACTGGTCATGGCATACATATTGTTCACGCCGTTCCAGTTCGCCATTCTCGGATCATCACTCTTCCCGGCGGACCAGGAAGGCTTCGGAGTGCGTGTCTCCCTGTCCGACCTGATCCTCCCCCTACTATTGCTGGTTCTGCTACACCAGAGGGTGCACGGAACTTCCGTTGTCCGAAGTCGCGAGGCCCTGGTGTTCATCGGCCTGGCGCTGGCGATCTCCGCGAGCTGGGGGCAGTCGATCCTGCACCTCGGCGGCATCACAACGTATTCTACCGTGAAGGCCATCGGCCTCGGCACCCTGGTCATCAGTGCGGCGGCCATAGTCGAGGTAGTCCGAGAACGAAAGCTGTGGAATCAAGCGATCGACGCCGTCGCGTTTTCTGGACTGGCATCTGGAGCGATCGGGATCGTGGGATTCTTGTTCTGGAAGCTTGGTGGTGTAGACAGTTACCTCATGGATCATGACCGCCTGAATTCAACCATGTTTACGGACCCGAATATCTTCGGCAGTCTCATGGCAGTGTCCGTGATCATCGCTGTTGTTCGTATGAGCCTCACGAGCTCCCGAGCACGCCTCTTCTGGGGGACTGTGGTCCTGGTCACGTTGGTCGCACTTGTACTCTCGCAGTCGCGAAGTGGCATGATCTGCTGCGCTGGTGGCCTGCTAGTGCTGGCGATTATGGTAAGGCCGTCTGCCGCGCTCGCTGGCGGCGCCGCGCTGATGCTTGTAGGAGTGATCGCCTTCGCGGCGTACTCGCCGCTCGGCGCGCCGGGAAACGACTCGGTGATCGTTGATCGTCGCCTGTCTGACACCACGTTGGTCTCCCGGCTCGAGCTCTGGGGCGACGGATTGGCTCTGCTGCCGAAGGAAGGCGCTTCCGGCATCGGCATCGGCGGATTCGAACAGACGACGTTTTTCGATCCAACGTCGAGCAGAAAAGAGTTCGCCAGAGTGCACAACACCTACCTGACCATAATCGTCGAGTTCGGGCTTGTCGGCGTTGTCGCGTTCAGCTTGCTCGCAGTGGCAGTGGCAAGGTCCGTGAGATCTGGCTTCATCGTCGGATCGCGAGACCAACGCTGGCGGATCGCAGCGGTCATAGCTTGTGTGCTGGGTCTACTAGCGTTCGCAGTCTGGGTTGATGCGCTGTATCAACGTCACCTCTGGATTCTGATCGCGCTGGCCCTGGCCGCTCCTCAGCGGAACGAAAGTGACCCTGAGGGTGTTGTACCAGTGGATGCACGTAATGATCGAAGATAGATTCAGGCGCACTCTTTGTGGAGTAGCGCCTGAATCCGCACGCGGCACTTCTGAGACGCCCACGAACGATGAAGGGGGGACGGCGATCCGTTGAATATCGTCGAACGATACCTTTACCACATGAGTTACTGGTGGCTGCCGGTTCTTCTGGTGACTTGCATTGTCGGGGCTGCTAGCTACTGGTTCGCTTCCTCGTCGCCTGGAGCCTTCAGGGCCAACGCCACGCTGCTTGTGAATCTGACCGAGACACCGGGGATTATCGTCCTGGACGACGTGTTGCTGAGCGAACGTCTAACGGCTACTTACGAAGAACTGATAACGACGCGCCCGATTCTTGATGATGTCGCTGCTCAACTGCCCAATGTAGAGACGGGGCAGGACCTGGAAGACCAGATCGCGGTTTCTGCTGTTCCGGGAACCCAGTTAATCCGGATCGACGCAGAGGCCGACGATCCTGAGTCAGCGGCGCTGATCGCCAATACCGTAGCGGCAGTCTTCATCGCCGAGAACGACCGAACGCCTGCGGGAGGAACGATAACCATCATCGAGCCAGCGATTCCGCCCGATAGCCGCGAGGGACCTTCGCTGATGGCCAGGGCGTTGCTGGGACTATTGGCCGGCGCCTCACTAGGACTATTGATCGTACTCGGCAGAACCTATCTTGACGGAACCGTTTGGGACCCAGACGACTTAAAAGGACCGGCTTCTCGACTTCCAATCCTTGGGATTCTACGAGAGGGCGATCTGGTCTTAGCGGAGACTCCAGGCAGCAGCCCGTTTCTCCCGCCGTTGAGCGAACCGTATCGGGTCCTGGCTGCGAACGTCCTCGCCAGCTTGGCCAGGGCTCGCGGATCAGACTCTGGCCCGCAGAAAGTTGCTATCGTCAGCGCCTTCACGGGGGAAGGCAAGACCAGCCTGACTGCTCGGTTGGGGGTTAGCGCAGCTCTTGAGGGCTATCGCGTTACTCTTGTTGACTTCGATTCGGTTGATCCATCGCTCCAGGCCGAGTTCGGCCTCGACTGGCCATCCGGGCTCGACGACGGGCCCAACGGCGGCTCGGATTGGGTGCCGACCTCCGACGCGAAAGGAGAGCTGAATCGGCGGGCCAATATTGAAGTGGCGCCAGCGGGAGTGAATCGAGAGAGCGCCCTCTTCGCCTCGCCTCGGGAGACGCTGCTAAATGGTCTCAGCGTTGTCGCCTACCGGCGGTCGTCCTCTGGCTCTCCGATGGAGTACGTCAGCGTTCAAGAAACGCGAGCGGCGCTGTCGCAGGCGACCAGCAATCAATCTGACCTGATTCTGCTCGACACTGTCGCCTACCGCACAGGGATCGGCACCAACCTGGCGACTCAGGTAGCCGACTTCGCGATCATAGTGGTCGAGGCCAAGCGAACACCGATCGACTCACTGGCTTCACTAGTGGGCAGTCTCGAAGCAACCGGGACGCGCGCGCTCGGTATAGTGATCAACAAGCGGTAAACGCACCCCAATCGCATCAGTCGAGGCGACTACTCTCGTCTCCACCGTTATGGGTTTACCCTCCTGGCAACAGGAAATGGGCTGCTCGGCGGAATCACACTGCTGAGACGACGACCACGATGAGGCTGGCATTCACGAGGAGAATCGCCACGTAGGTCAGGAGCCATGGCGTCAGGCGTAAAAGGGAGAACGCGCTTTCAGTCACCCGTCGCTCGTGCTGGTGTACTGGCGCGGCTTTACTATTCGACTGATTCCCGTACCGAGTACAGCCACCGTGTGGACGCCGAGGAGGAGCGGCAGGCCTGCGGAGTCTCCCGCCGAGCCGCACTTCAGAGCCGCGTCGATCGCCTGGCGTGCCGAGGTGAAGACAGCCATGATGCCGTCACCGAGCGCCCTACGCTCGACCATGGTTCCACTGAACCCACGATGACCGAACGCAACACGCCGTCCCGGTGGACGAGGCGTGGCTTGCCGACGACGCTAGCCAGGTTACCGTCCCTACACCGAGCGGCCGCGCTTGAAGCAGTCGGTCGTCGGCGCCGGCTCTGGCGGGCCAAGCGCAGCCCAGAAGCTGCGTCTGAGATAGACTTCAGCAAGGCGCGCAAAGTCAAGCAGTAAGCATCAGGACATGAAAGCATTTCTAGCTTACTCTTCAGCCGACAATGTCCTCGCGAAGAAAATAGGTTGTAGTCGCCTGGGAACCATGTAAAAATAGCAGCGACTGTAAAAACGGCAGCGACTGTAGAAATGGCAGCGACTTCGAGTCCTTAGTCACGTTCTGATGTGGATTCACGGTGGGCTGGGCATCGGAAAATGCCCCAGGAGGGTGAGAAGAAACCAACCAGGATCGAGGAAACATTGAGCCTCGTGCACGCCGTGCTCTAGGCCCTTTTCCTTGACGTGGCGGAGAAAACTCACCATGACTAAACCTGTTACGCAGCCCCCGAGAGACCGGCACTGGAGCTTTCCGGAGTTGTTGGATCGCATAGCCGACGCCCTCTTCCTTGGTGACGCCACGGGCAGATTGATCGATGTCAACCAGGCTGCCTGCGAGAGCCTGGGCTACACACGTAAGGAGCTTCTCTCACTGTCCGTGGCGGACATCGCAGAGGACGCGGCGAGCAAGCTCGCGGAGGCGCTGGATGGCGTCGCGCAGGCAGAACCCGTGATCGTTGACGCAACTCTCGTGCGTAAGGATGGGACGACGTTCCCCGTCCAACTCAACATCAGTGCGATTGAATTCGATGGCGAGCAGTACCTCTTGGGCGTAGCACGAGACATGAGCACGATCAGGCACGCTGAGGAGAAGCTGAGAACATCCGAAGAACGTTTCAAGATACTTTTTGAATCGGCGCCAGATAGCGTCTACTTAAACGACCTTGACGGCAAGTTCGTTGATGGCAACGTGGCGGCGGAGGAAATGACAGGCTACAGGCGAGACGAGCTAATCGGAAAGAACTTCCTGGAGCTTGGGCTGCTGCCGGCGGAGCAGATCCCGAAGGCGGCGGAACTCCTGGCCAAAGGCGTCTCGGGGCAGCCGACAGGGCCGGACGATTTCACCCTGAACCGGAAAGGCGGCGGTCAGGTGGCGGTCGAGATACGGACATTCCCTGTCACGGTTGAAGGTGAGTCTCGCGTGCTGGGCATCGCCCGAGACGTTACCGAGCGCAAGGAGGCGGAGGAGGCGCTACACAAGGCCCACGACGAGCTAGAGGCCCGCGTGGAGGAACGGACGGCCGCCCTATCGGCAACCAACGAGCGGTTGCGAGCCGAGATCGGCGTACGACAGGAGGCCGAGAAGGCGCTGAGGGAGAGTGAAGAGCGGCTTCGGCGTATCTTTGAGGCCGGGTTTGAAGGGCTTGTCATCCACGACAAGGGCACGATCCTGGATGCGAACCCTGCATTCGAGAGGATGTTCGGTTACCCGCTCTCAGAGTTGATTGGCGAATCCGTTCGTAATCTAGCCGCTCCCGAATCGCGCGATCTTATCATAGACAAGCTCGGTTCACCCCTGGCGGGGCCGTATGAAGCAGTCGGTCTGAGGAAAGACGGCACGCGTTTCAGCACAGAGATCCTGGGCAGAACGTGGACGTATCAAGGACGCGAAGTAAGAGCCACTTCGGTGCGCGATATCACCGACTGGAAGCAGGCCGAGCAGGCTCTGCGCCTTGAAAGCGAAATGACGAAGAATATGACCGAGGCGGTTTATCTTATTCGCGCCTCCGATGGGGTGATTGTCCACACCAACCCAGCATTTGAGAAGCTATTTGGCTACGATCCAGGTGAACTTGACGGCAGGCACGTTTCTGTGATCAACGCCCCCACCGACAAGAGCCCTGACGAGACGGCAAAGGAAGTTATTGCAACCCTGGAAAGCACGGGCGGATGGAACGGGGAGGTTCACAACATCAAGAAGGACGGAACGACCTTCTGGTGCTACGCGAACGTGTCCACGTTTGATCACGACCAACACGGGCAGGTCTGGGTTGCGTACCACACCGACATCACGGAGCGCAGGCGCGCCGAGAGGGCGCTGCGGGAGAGCGAAGCGCGTTATCGGTCGCTATATAAAGACACGCCCGCAGCCCTACATTCGATCGACCGCGAAGGCCGGTTCATCGAGGTGAGCGATCACTGGCTCGAGTTGCTCGGGTACGAAAGGGAAGAGGTCATAGGACACCAGTCAACTGAGTTCTTAACAGAAGAGTCCCGGCGCTACGCGGAGACGACTAACCTCCCCGATTTCTGGAAGACGGGCCACGCCCGGAACATCTCCTACCAATTCCAAAGAAAGAACGGCGAAATCATCGACGTGCTTCTCAACGCCGTCGCCTTACGTAACGAAGAAGGTGAGTTCGCCACCAGCGTCGCTTCTTTGACAGATGTAACGGAGCGCAACCGCGCGGAGAAGGCGCTGAGGGAAAATGAGGAGAAGTTCCGGCTGCTGGCTGAGAACGCCGTCGACGTCATCTATCGTTATCGATTGAGCCCAAACCCGGGATACGAGTACATCAGCCCGGCAGTGACGGCCACAACCGGCTACGCGCCCCATGAGTTCTACACGGACCCGGATCTAGACATGAAGATCGTCCACCCCGATGATCTCGGAACTCTGCGGCAGCTAATCGATCAGGACCTGCCCGGCCCACACGCCCTACGCTGGGTTCACAAGGATGGCTCGATCGTGTGGATGGAACTGACCTACGTGCCAATCTACAGCGACGACGGAACCCGAGTTGCCCTCGAAGGCGTCGCCCGAAATATCACCGGCCGCAAGAAGGCCGAGGCCACCATCGAGCACATGGCGTATCACGACCCGCTCACCGATCTGCCTAACCGCTCGCTTCTGAAAGACCATCTTGAGCTTGCCATAGCCCAGGCTCGCCGCAGCGGACACAAGGTCGCTGTGATGTTCCTGGACGTGGACCGCTTCAAGGTCATCAACGATACGCTGGGCCACCCCTCCGGCGATAAGCTTCTGAAGCGGATCGGGAAACAGCTTACAAGAGTGGTGCGGGAAGGAGACACTGTGGCCCGCGTCGGAGGAGACGAGTTCATTCTGCTGCTGCCGGATCTAACGGATCCTGATGACGCCAGAGTGGTCGCCGAGAGGGCGCTTCAGCGCATCAGGAGAAAGCGCAGCTTAGACGGCCGCGAACTCGTCGTCACGGCCAGCCTTGGTATCAGCGTGTATCCGTCTGATGGAGACGACGCCGAGACGCTTCTGAGCCACGCGGACACGGCGATGTACAAGGCGAAAGATAACGGAAGGAGCCAATACGAGTTTTACGACGCATCGATGGGCGCCGCGGTTTCAGAGCAACTCAGGTTAGAGAGCGACCTCCGTCGTGCCCTGGCGCATGACGAGTTCGTGCTCCACTACCAGCCCCAGATCGCCATCGACAGCGGCGAGCTTGTCGGCATCGAGGCGCTCATACGCTGGCAGCACCCGGAGAGAGGGCTCCTGCTACCGAACGAGTTTGTCGGTGTGGCTCAAGACTCAGGATTGATGACGCGTCTGGACGAGCGGTCCCTGCGCGCCGCGAGCGCCCAATGCGTCGCCTGGCAACGCGCTCACTCTCCTTCGTTACGCTTATCCGTGAACTTCGCGACGAATGCGCTGCTCGATCGGGGTCTCCCACAAAGGGTCGAAAGCACCCTGAGGAGTTCTGGACTCGCGCCAGCGAGCCTCGTGGTGGAGATAACGGAGCAGCATGCAGTGCAGGACCTCCCGTCGACACAGAGAGCGCTACGCGAACTCAAGACGCTGGGAGTGCAGATCGCCGTAGACGACTTCGGAACCGGGCACTCCTCTCTCGCCTACCTTAGCCAGTTTCCGATCGATGTTGTGAAGATCGACCGTGCCTTCGTTGCGGGTATTGGCCGCACCCCGGAGGATAGCGCGATTGTTGTCGCAATCGTCTCGATGGCGCGCGGCCTTGGACTCAAGGTCATCGCCGAGGGCGTCGAGACCGAAGAGCAGCTCGCTTTCCTCAAAGCGCTGCGATGTGACGAGTTTCAGGGATATCTATTCAGTAAGCCGGTACCGCCACACGAGTTGGAGAAGCTACTCTCGATGAGCGATCGCCGCCGGTCTGGATAAGAGGCTGGCTGCCGACACATCCAGACGCGGATGTATTCTGGCCACCCCACAGCCGCCAGGCACGAAGATCGTCTCGATGGAGCTGGACGGCGACGAGCTCCATGGCAGAGTCGACCAGATCGTCAGTGACCTTCAGCAGGACGGGCAGATCGTGGTCAGATTCGCGCCGCGCGGCTGAGGGCAGAATCAGGTGCGCGAACGCAGTCAAACGTAATCTGAGCGGCGACAACGGGTTCGCTGGTTTTCGCAGGCGCGGCGAAGCCCGCGGCCTGCGCCGGCCGGCGCTCAGGGCCCCGCTTCTTTGGCTCAAGGAAAGTCAGCAGAAATCTTGGGACGTGCCCGGCGTTTACCCCGCGAAAGTATGGCTTCGAAGGCCTCAGCCGGCCATGGCTTGCTGAAAAGATAGCCCTGAAATTCATCGCACTTTCGCTCCTTGAGGAAGGCGAGCTGCTCTTCGGTCTCCACGCCCTCGGCGATGACGCTGAGGTTCAGGCTGTGTGCCAGGGTGATGATGGCCGCCGTGATCGCCGCGGCGCTCTGATCCACGGGGAGACTGCCGACGAAAGAGCGGTCAATCTTCAACGCATCGATGGGGAAGCGCGCCAGATAACTGAGAGAAGAATGACCGGTGCCAAAATCGTCTATCACGATCTGGACCCCCATCACCTTCAGGTCATGCAACACTTTGGCCGTGAACTCCGTGTCCTGCATGGCATCGCCCTCCGTGATCTCCAGCTGCAGGCAATCGGGGTCCAGGCCGGTTTCCTCTAAGATCTTGGTCACCGTATTCACTAGCTCTCGCGACTGGAACTGACGCGCCGAGAGGTTCACCGCCACCCGCATAGAGGGAAGCCCCGCCTCCTGCCAGGCTTTGTTCTGGACGCAGGCGGTACGCAAGACCCATTCGCCAAGCGGCAAAATCAGGCCGGTCTCCTCCGCCACGGGGATAAACTCCATTGGCAAGACCAGCCCCCGCTCAGGGTGCTGCCAGCGCAGCAGCGCCTCCATGCCGACGATCCGGCCGCTGCTGACATTCACCTGAGGCTGGTAGTGGAGCACGAAATCTTCACGCTCCAGCGCCTGGCGCAGATCGTTTTCCAGGGCTATCCGCTCCAGGACGGCGACGTTCATGGCCGGCGTGTAGAGCTGGAAGCCGTACCTACCCTGCTCCTTGGCGCGGCACATCGCCGCGTCCGCATTCTTCAGCAGGGTTTCGGCATCTTCCCCGTCGTCGGGGTACATGGCAATCCCGACGCTGGTAGTGACATGGAATTCGTGGCCATCGAGCACCCACGGTCGTCGAAAGTCTTTAAGGATTCTCTTGGAGACCGCAACTGCGCCTTCTACCTGGGAGATTCCCGACAACAGTATGGCGAACTCGTCCCCTCCCACGCGGGCGACCGTGTCGCCTTCACGTATGAGGCCCCACAGCCGCTCGCTGGCGCTTTGCAGCAGCCTGTCGCCTTCAGTGTGTCCGGCCGTGTCGTTTACGGCCTCGAAGGGGTCGAGATCAAGGAACATCACCGCCAACGTTTCCTTCTCGCGGCGCACCTGGGCCAGGGCCAGGGTGAGACGATCCATGAACAGCGCACGGTTCGGCAGGCCGGTGAGCGCGTCATGGTACGCTAGATGACTGAAGGTCTCCTCAGCCCGCTTGCGCTCCTCGATATCGCTTTCCAGGTTCTCTTTCTCGCTTTCCTGACGCGCTCTCTGAGGAGTCTACCGATTATCGGTGCCCGGTTCAACGAGCGGGACCAGCCCATGAATCTTCCCCAAGCAGATGGCCGTCGCCAATCGAGCGATCAGTGGTTCTTCGCCTAACCCCTCCTATTGAGTTCCTTGACAGCTTCCGCTGACGACATCGGTGTACGGAGCGATGGCGCTGATCGTGCCCGTCGCCTTCTCGCCGTACGAACGCATGGCCGTTCGCGGCTACGGAGAGCCGGCGAGAGAGGTGATTTCCCGTACTAGAGCGACCGCAGAGCCAGCCCTGCCGTCCACGGGCTCGACGCTCGAAATGAGCCGGTGCTAGCCGGGCGTTATCTACTGGGTGCCAGTGGTTGCGATCTGGGCCCTGCTGGTCGCCTGGACCATCGTAGTCGTCTGGTGTTCGTCGAATCGGAGCAACTAGCCACGGCCTTCGATGACGGTGCCGACCTGGATGATCGCAATCTGGATCTCCTCTGCGTTCTGGCTCCTGGCTGGTGTGCTCATCGCAGTAGCGGCGGGTTCACGGCAGCTGATCGCACCCTCGCGCCGGCGCAGTCTAGGCCTTGCGGCCGTCGCCGTTTGGTTCGTTATCATGACGGCCTCTGCCATCAGCCTTGTCGCGATCCCGATGGCTTATAGCACCCAAGCGCGAGACCTCCTTGACGGCGAGGGGCGCATCGAGATCTTCGGCGAGACGTGGTGTCTGTCGCCCGAGGACGGATTCGAGCGCCACCGGGAGACCGACCGCTGCGGCGAGATGCCGGCGAACGACGCGAACTAGATTCGGGGTAGAGCGCCTGATTCTCAAATCCAGAGTCTTGGCCCGCGTCAGAGCTAAGTGCGAGCTATATCCCTCGCGACCTCACTGCTTCCAGCGTCGACAGGCGGATGCTCAGCTGTCCCAAGAAGATCAATTCGCCGTCAAGTTTAGGCGCACGTCAGTTGCTCTACGCGCTCTGCCAGGAGACGGGGAACATCTCCTGCTGGCCTGTTAGCCCCTTGAGTTCGACTTCCCGCGGGTCTCCGAACTCAATATCGCCAGCGCTCGCCGTCAGCTCCTTCAGTAGCGACGACACAAGAATTTCGCCGCCGGTCGCTTGCGCCGCGATCCGCGCCGCGAGGATCACATGCTTGCCAAAGAAGTCGTCGCCTTCCTTGATCACCTCGCCGGTGTGGAGGCCGATGCGCACGTGAACGGGCTCCGCCGCCGACTCGTTGCGCTCGGCGAGGGACCGCTGGATGCCTATCGCGCAGAGGATGCCGGCGCGACCGCTCTGGAAGGCGAGCATGAAGCCGTCGCCGACGCTCTTCACCTCGAACCCCTCGTGCGCCGACAGCTGCTCGCGGATGATCGCGTTGTGCTCCCGCAGGAGTTCGAGCCAACGTTGGTCGCCGAGCCGCTCGGTGAGTTCGGTGGAGCCTTCGATGTCGGTGAACAGCAACGTCACTGTCCCGTCAGGCGCAGCGTGACGCCGCAGGTTCGGTTGCTCGTTATAGATGAGGGAGGCGACGGCCTCA
>JADFKG010000112.1 GCA_022565075.1 Chloroflexota bacterium
GGCGATCGGCAGCATATCCTCCGTGCGCATCCGCGTGGCGAGGAGCGACTGATGCCCGTCGCGCATAGTGGTGTCGGTGATCTTTACGCCCATGCTTCCGTACCTTCCGTTGGGTCTCCGTCTTCGTAATCGTACGCTTCTTGGTCGAAGGAAGACGTACTTGGCGACATCGCCCACATCGCACTCCCGTCGATCGCGACGCCGCAGATGGCGATGCCGGCGATGAAGGCCGAGCGGACCGCTTCCACGCTCCCCCTCACCTAGAGCGGGATGTTCCCGTGCTTCTTGCGGGGGTTGGTAGCGACCTTGTTCTGGAGCATCTCCAGCGCCTTGATCACCTTGATCCGCGTATCCTTCGGCTCGATGACGTCGTCGATGAAACCGCGGGCGGCGGCGATGTAGGGGTTCGCCAGGTTGCGGCGGTATTCATCGATCAGCTCCGCGCGCTTGGCCTCCGGGTCGCTCGCCGCTTCGATCTCGCGGCGGAAGACGATGTTGGCGGCGGCGTCCGGGCCGGTGACGGCGATCTCGGCGCCCGGCCAGGCGTAGTTGAGGTCGGCACCCAGGTGCTTGGAGCCCATCACGAGGTAGGCGCCGCCGTAGTCCTTGCGCAGGATGACGGTGATTTTCGGCACGGTGGCCTCGGCGTAGGCGTAGAGGAGCTTCGCGCCGTGGATGATGATGCCGCCGTACTCCTGTCCCGTACCCGGCATGTAGCCGGGTACGTCGACGAGCGTGACGATCGGCACGTTGAAGGCGTCACAGAAGCGAACGAAGCGCGCGCCTTTGCGGGAGGAGTCGACGTCGAGGACGCCGGCCATCGAGCCCGGGTTGTTGGCGACGATGCCGACGACGCGGCCGCCCATGCGGCTGAAGCCGACGACGATGCTGCGCGCGTAGTCCGCGTGCACCTCGATGAGGTCGCCGTCGTCGACGATCAATTCGATGACCTTGTGCATGTCGTACGGCTTGCTCGAGTCTTCCGGCACCAGGCTCTGCAGTTCTTCGCAGCTGCGATCGGGAGAGTCGGCGGGCTCGGCGAATGGTGGGTCCTCCGCGTTGTTCTGCGGCAGGACGGAGAAGAGCCGCCGCACTTCCAGCAGGCACTCCTCCTCGCCGTCGTAGGTGAACTGGGCAACGCCGCTCTTCGTGGCGTGGACCCGTGCGCCGCCCAGCTCGTCGTGGGTGACGTCTTCGTGGGTCACGGAACGCACGACGTCGGGGCCGGTGATGTACATGTAGCTCCTGCCCTCGGTCATGAATACGAAATCGGTGATGGCGGGTGAGTAGACCGCGCCGCCGGCGGTCGGGCCCATGATCACTGAGATCTGAGGGATGACGCCTGACGAGAGCACGTTGCGCGTGAAGATCTCGCCGTATCCCCGCAGTGCGACGACGCCCTCCTGGATGCGCGCGCCGCCGCCGTCGTTGATGCCGATGATCGGCGCGCCGTTGCGCATGGCGAGGTCCATGACCTTGCAGATCTTCTCGCCCGCGGCCTCAGAGAGCGAGCCACCGAAGACGGTGAAGTCCTGCGAGAAGACGTAGGTCGAACGGCCCTCGATCTTACCGTAGCCGACTACGACGGAGTCGCCCGGGTACTTTTGCTTACCGAGGCCGAACTCTTCCGAGCGGTGAGTGACGAGGGCATCGAACTCCTCGAACGATCCCTCGTCGAGCAGGATGGCAAGCCGCTCACGAGCCGTGAGTTTGCCGCGCTTGTGTTGGGCTTCGATGCGGTCTGCGCCACCACCCTGCGCGGCTTCCTGCTTGCGCTTTCGCAGGTCGGCGAGGCGTTCCTCTGCCGAGCCACCTGGCTGTGAACGCTCTTGCTTGATCGCCATGCAGTTAGTTCCAGCTTTCACTAACGGGGGTATGCGCCGTGAATACTAGCACAGCGGGTAGTGCTCAGGAAGGCCGAACTACTCGGTCTCGCCGTCGTCTGGCGAGGGCATGATCAGCACCTGGCCGATGCTCAGGCCGGCCGGGTCGGCGTCCGGATTCGACTCGGCGATCAGCTCCCAGTCAACGCCGCACTTTATGCCGATAGTGACGAGCGTGTCGCCGGCCTCGATCGTGTACGTGTCGCCACAGGCGCCGGGCTCGCCGCTCGTCGGTTCAGGCGTTTCTGAAGGCTCGGCCTGGGGTGGGTTGTCAGGCGGCAGAGGGTTGATGTTGTCGGGGTCGAGGATGACGATGTCGGGTACGTCGGTCCAGGGTGTCACCGTTGGCACGCTGTTGGGGTCAGTCAGCTTGCCCGGCTCAAACGCGCCGCCGCCGTCGTCATCACCGCCGCAGGCAGCCAGGGCCAGCAGGGCTGGGACGAGGAGCAAGAGGGCGAGTGTGATCCAACGGGACAGAGGGGGCGGCATGTTCACGTTAGGCGAATCGTAACGCGGGCCATGTTGTCGGGCAAGCGGCTCCTCAGGCCGCGAGCAGCGCCTCAAGCAGGCCGAGGCCCAGCGCTCCGGCCTCCTCAAGACGTTGTCGCTCCAGGAAGTCGAAGCGATCGCTCGCCGTGTGATAGTTCGAGTCGCAGAAGCAGTTGAAGATCACGGCCGGTACGCCGGCCTCGATGAACGGCGCGTGATCGCTACCGCCGGGCTCAGAAGGCGAAACGTCGTACGGGATGGCCAGCTCTTCAGCGACCTCGCCGGCGAGATCGACCAGTGCGGTCGAGCCGACCAGCGGCCAGCTCGTGCCGACAGCCAACATGTCGAAGTTCAGCATCGCCTCGATGCCACTGAGTTCGTCGGGGGATAGGGCCGCGATGTAGGCGAGACTGCCGACGAGGCCGATCTCCTCCGCACCGAAGAGCGCGAAACAGACGTCGCCGCCGCCGTTGGCCGCCAGCGTCCGGGCCAGCTCGACGACGACAGCCGTGCCAGAGCCGTTGTCGTTGGCGCCTGGGCCGGCCGGCACTGAGTCGTAGTGGCCGCCGACGACGATCCGGCAGGGGCCGTCGGCCGGTCGCGCGACCACGTTCTGCGACTCGCCGCTGACGACGTTGATCTCGACGTCGACGGTCGCCGTCAGCGTCTCGTTGAGCATCAGGTCAAGAAGCGACTCGCCGTCCTCTCGGGCGATGGACAGGACAGGGATGCCCGGCGTCTCGCTCAGCTGTCCAACGAACGGTCCGCTTGCGTCGTTGTAGATCACGGCGGCGACAGCGCCTGCCTCCTCGGCGTTGGCGACCTTCGACGAGAACTCGATCTCGCCGCGTTCGATGAGGACGATGCTGCCGGCGGCCTCCGCCGGGAAGTCGCCCGGATAACCGAGGCCGGCCGAGATGAGCTGCTCGGTTTCCGTGCCAGAGGCGCTGCCGAAAAGGGGCGTTGCCTCGATCTCTGAAGAGCCGTCCGCGTAGGTGACGCTGAGGTCCGACCTGACGGCCTCGTAGGTCTCGATCGGGAAGGGCTGCAGCTCGGCTTCGTAGCCGTAACTCGCCAACTCCGCGCGGATGTAGTCAGCGGCCGCCAGCTCGTTCGCGCTGCCGGCCGGCCGCGAGCCGATGTCGACGGCGAGAACCTCGGCGTGGGCGAGGGCGCGGTCCACGTCGAACGCCGTGTCGGTGCCGCCGGGGCCTTCGCCGCCACTCGTGCAGGCGATGGCGAAGGCGAGGCAAGCGATCGCGGGAATCAGTAGCAGACGGCCGGACAATCGAATAGCCGGTCTAGCGGCCGCGCCAGCGGTTCCAGAAGGAGCGCCCAGAGCCCCGGTCTTCGACGTCAAGCGGACGATCCCGCCAGTACCTTTGGGCCGGCGGTTTCGAATGGCGGCGGAGAGACATGACGAAGGCGGCGATGAAGAGCCCAACGCCGGCAACGATGATCCAGCGCCAGATGTCGCCCGAGTCGCCGGCGACATAGGCGATGACGATGATGATGATCGCGGCGAGGAGCACGTGTCCGGCGGAGATATTCGGCCGGTTGAGCCTGGAGATGCGGCGGCTGATGGCGTGAAACGGCGCCGAAGCGACGTCGCTGAGGCGGCGGCTGAGGGGGCGCCGCGGCGGGAACTTCTCGATCTTTGCGAGAAGGTCGTCGACCTCTTGCTGGATGCGGTCTGACCGGTTAGGCATGGGAATCTGTCCGCACGTCCTCCTGCTTTCATCTTATGCTGCCTCTAGATACGCGTCCAGAACGGAAACGGGATCGCTGGTGGCTTTTGGCGGCCGCGGTGGGCATAATGAGCGCTAACTTTCGGGAGGGTGCGACTTTGGACTGGCGAGAAGATTACAAGCGCAGGCTCTGCAGCGCCGATGAGGCGATGGCGGAGGTGCAGGGCGGAGACCTGGTGGCGATACCGATCGCCGGGCCGCGCACCCTGCAGGCGGCGCTCTTCCGCCGCTGCCAGGACGTGGGCGAGATCGACCTGCGGCTCTCCGCTCCGCTGACCGACCCCGGCTGGCTCCGCCCCGGCAGCGACCTCTTCCGCATCGAGTTCGAGCTGTTCATCAGCGATTACGGCCGCACGGCGACAGACGAAGGCAGGGCCACCTACCTGCCGAACCTCTTCTCGCTGAACTTCAAGGGCCAGGAGGAGGGTCGTGAGGAGTGGCGGGACGTAGACGTCTTCCTGACCTCCGTGACGCCGCCGGACGACGAGGGATACGTGCAGTTCGGCGCACACAACTGGAATAAGCGCATCTACGTTCGCCACGCCAGGAAGACGATCGCCGAGGTCGACGCCGGCCTCCGCCCGGTGTTCGGCGAAAACAAGGTGCACGTCAGCGAGATCACGCGCTTCGTCGAGGTGCCTCGGGTCGAGATCACGCAGCCGTTGGTCGATCGCTGGCTTGGCCGCGTCGAGGACGATGGACTGAGAGCCGAATACCAGGCGATCGTTGACGACCTGGGAGGCGACCTCGATCGCCTGATCGTGATCGGGCCAGCGATGACGCGGCTGGCGCCGATGCAGGTTCGCCGGACGCTGGGTCTCGCTGAGCCGCCAGAGGAAGCGAAAGTGATCGCCGGGCACGTCTCGGAGGTGCTTCCGGACGGCGCGACGATTCAGATCGGCGTTGGCGAGCCCGGGATGTACCTGGCTCGCGCCGGCGCCTTCGACGGCAAGCACGACCTGGGTCTGCACACCGAGATGGTGGCGCCGGGGATCGCGCAGCTGGTTGAGGCGGGCGTGATCAACGGCGCACGCAAGCAGCTCCACCGGGGGAAGGCGGTCGCGGTCGCCTGGTCCGGTTCGGACTCAGAGGGCCTGAAGATCGTGACCAACAATCCGAAGTTTGAGTGCTACGACCCCGATTACCTGATGAGCGTGAACTTGATGTCACAGAACGAGAACTTTCACGCCATCAACAACGCGCTATCCATCGACCTCATCGGCCAGATCAACGCTGAGACCGTGTTCGGCTCACGGTTGATCAACGGCACGGGGGGTCAGCCGGAGACGCACATCGCCGCCGTTCTCTCGAAGGGTGGCCGGGCGATCACGCTGTTGCCGTCGACGGCGATGCACGGCGCGGTCTCTCGCGTGGTCGCTCAGCATGAGGCGGGGTCGTTCGTGACGATACCGCGCTACTTCGCGGATACTGTGATCACGGAGCACGGCGTGGCCCGCCTCTGGGGCAAGAACCACCGGCAGCGTGCCGAGGAGCTAATCGCCGTCGCGCACCCGGACTTCCGCGCCGACCTCCGCCGCGAAGCCCAGCGGCTTTGAGGAGACGGGAGACAGGCACCTGACACCTGGCACCTGATACCTCACACCCCACACCTCGGGCGCTATACTGACGGCCATGAAGCTTGGTGCGCACGTGCGAACGGCTGGCGGCGTCGACAAGGCTGTCGACCGCGCGCAGGAGATGGGCGCGGAGACGATCCAGGTGTTTAGCGGAGCGCCTCAGGCCTGGCGGCGCAAGAACTACTCGAAAGAGGAAGTCGACGCGTTCAAGGCGCGGCTCAAGGAGACCGGCATCGGGCCGGTGTTCATCCACGGCCTTTACCTGATGAACTTCGGGACCGACAACCCGGAGCTGCTCAAGAAGTCGCAGGAAGCGCTCGTCGCCGAGATGAACTCGGCGTCCCTGATCGGTGCGAGGGGCGTGATCTTCCATCTCGGAAGCCACAAGGGCGCCGGCTACGAGGCCCGCGTCGGTCAGGTGATCGACCAGTGCCGGCAGGCGCTCGATGCGACGCCGGACGACGCCTGGCTGATCCTCGAGAACAGCGCCGGGCAGGGCGGCGCCATCGGCTCGAAGTTCGCCGAGCTGGGCCGCATCGCGCGCGAGTCCGGCAGCGAGCGGGTGAAGATCTGCCTCGACACGCAGCACACGTTCGCCGCGGGCTACGACGTGAAGACGCGCGAAGGCCTGGACGCCACGATGGCCGAGTTCGACAAGGAGATCGGTCTCGAGCGGCTCGCCGCCGTGCACGCCAACGACTCGAAGATCGAGCTCGGGGGCGGCCGCGACCGGCACGAGAACATCGGCGAGGGCTACATCGGCCGCGACGGTTTCGAGAACCTGCTCTCGCACGCCGCGTTCGCCGACGTGCCGTTCTTGCTCGAGGTGCCAGGGTTCGACGACAGCGGTCCGGACAAGGCGAACCTGGATATCCTCAAAGAGTTGCGCGCCGCGGCGACGGCTAGCTGACGGGTAGGCGCGCGGAGTAGATCTCGGCCAGCGTGTCGATGAACGCCTGCACGGCCCGCGAGCGCTTGCGGTTGCGCCGATACTGCAGCGCGATCCGCCGGCGGATCGGCTCAACGTCTGACAGACCGACCTGGACGAGGGAGCCTGACTCCAGCTCCCGCCGGATCGTCACCTCGGGTACGAGGGCGACGCCGAGCCCCTCTTCGACCATGCGCTTGGTGGCCTCGAGTGAGTCGAGTTCCATGG
>JADFKG010000113.1 GCA_022565075.1 Chloroflexota bacterium
ACTAATGCCCTTTTGGGAGGCAGACGTATGACTCCGAAGATGGGAGCCTGCCTTCTTGGCGACCTTGACGGCCTGTTCATCGCTCAGCATTCGACCAGACTTCCTCGCCATGTCTCCTCCTCACTCCTGCATATGATCATATCATCGCCGACAGCGTTTGTATCAGTTCCCATCAACGAGCGGACCACTTCCCGGCTGGCCGACCTTCTGGTATCGACTGGAACTTTCCCATATCGTAGACGCACGTCAATCGGCCGTGTAGTGCGTTCTCATCGCTGCCTTCGGAATGCTCATGGAAGGTGTCGTAGAAGTCGCTAAACGCCAAGCGTGATAGCCACACGGTCGCCGAACAGTTCCGAGGTATCCGAAAGAGGTGCAGCGTCACGGGCTTCTCGTGCTCGACATATGGGATAGCCACTATCGAGTAGCGATACTCAGTTGCGTTAGAGCCCTCACGGCGAATCTCCAATACAAAGAATGCGGCGACTCGGAAGGCCGTACCAAGTGGGTTCGACTGGTAGTTCCGAAAGCACGCCGCGAAAGTGGACGTGCGGTCGTCGGCCAAGCCCTCAGCGAGATCGACTAGGCTGGACTCCGTTTCGTAGTACGGCTTCGGTGCCGCAAAGTCCCCCGAGAGAACTTCTACGGGGAATACATCAACTCGCACGTAGGGCCCGGCTCCTATCCTTGCCTGCCGTTCATCCTTCCTCACGGCGAGGTAGAGGGCGAGGAGGCCAACTCCAGCGACAATGGTAGCCGCGACAGTCGACCAAGCCTGAACGTGATCCAGCCAGGTCGAATCGCTTGGCATCAAGTCTACGACACTCTCAATCACTGTTGCCGCAATGTACGAGAGTCCCGACAACGACGTCAACACCTAATCGTCAGAGTGAGCCAAACGGTTACGATTGGCGCATGCGCATCGGCCTGATCTCGGACACGCACATACCGGTCGCCCAGAAGGAGCTGTGGCCGCAGGTCTACGAGGCCCTGCGGGGCGTCGACCTGATCATGCACGGCGGCGACCTGATGGTGCCCGAGGTGATCGACTGGCTGGAGGAGGTGGCGCCGGTGATGGCCGTCCAGGGCAACGGCGACTACACGGGCTTCGAGCGCTCCGTGCCGCCGGCAGATCCTCGTCTCTCGGAGGCGAAGGTGCTGACACTCGACGTGGCGGACGGACGGCGGCTGCGCATCGGCCTCGTTCACGACTTGCAGTTGCCGGAGGCGCCGCCCCTGAGCACCGTCGAGGGCCAGATGCAGCACAACTTCGGCGGCCCGGTAGACGTCATCGTCCGCGGCAGCACCCACCGCGCCGGGGTGACGACGGTCAATGGCGTGCTGATCGTCAACCCGGGCAGCCCCACGTTCCCCAACCACATGAGCACGCGCCTCGGGACCGTCGGCTTCCTCGACATCGACGACGACGGCCGGGTACAGCCGACGATCTTGCAGCTGGAGTAGCGTCAAGCCGCCGATCGCCAACCCGCCGTGGCGGGAACCATTCCGGGCCCGCCTTCGTCACTAAGACATACTTCAACGGAGGTGAGCACATGCGAATGAGATTTATTCCCCTGATCGGAGTCCTCGCGGTAGTCCTTACGGTTGGTCTCCTTGCCAGCCTGTTGTCGGGCGGGACGAGCGCTGATCCCAGAGACAGCACAACCCTGGGTTTCCTCAACACCGGCGCGGATTCGGACGACTCCGGACCGGCTGCGACGTCCTCACCCGAGTCCTATTCCGCGGATCTGGCGGACGACGCCAACCGCGACAAATCGATCGCCCAGACCGCCGCCTCGAACACAATTGGCGTCCCCGCAAGCGGAGGCACCACGGGCGGCGGCCCAGACGGAAGCGTCGGCAGCGTTGGCGGCGCGACGTTCGAGAGCCTCGGCAACTCACCGCTGAGCCTGATCATCGACCGCAAGATCATCCGCACGGCGACGATCGAGCTGACGGTGGACGACGTGCCGGGCGCCATCCAGCGCATCGAGACCGCGACCGCGGCGGCCGGCGGCTTCGTCTCCGGCTCCTCGATCACCATCGAACAGCAACCGCCGCCGGACGACCCGGACGAGGAGCAGGAGATCCGCCAGCGCGGCACCATCACGATCCGCGTCCCGGCCGAAAGCTACGCCAGCGTGATGAGCGCGCTTCGCAGCATCGTCGACGACCCACGGGACATCACGTCGCTGACCGAGGACACGTCGGAGGTCACGGAGGAGTACTCCGACCTGCAGGCGCGCCTGCGAAACCTCGAAGCGACGGAGGTGCAGTACCTGGAGCTGATGTCGCGCGCCGAGTCGATCAACGACGTTCTGCTGGTGCAGGACCGCCTCAGCTCGGTCCGCCTGCAGATCGAGCAGGTGCAGGGCCGCATCCAGCTCCTCGACGACCTGACGTCGATGGCGACGATCACAACCTTCCTCTCGCTGCCGCCGCTGATCGTTACGCCGGTCGACCCGGAACCGGAGGAGTCGTGGGCAACGGAAGCGTGGGAGAACGCCTGGAACGCCTCCGAAGACGTCCTCGAAACGCTGGGGGTCGCGGCGATCACCGGTGGCGTCGTGCTGGTCTGGCTGCTCATCCCGGGCGCGCTTCTGCTCGGCGGCTGGTGGGTCTTCACTTCTCGCCGCGGCACGGGCGATACGGCCGCCTAGGCCACGCCACAGCCACGCACGGAGGGCCCCGTCCCGGCCGCGAATCCGCACCGAAAAGTAGCGCGGGAACGCGGCCAGGACGGGGCTTTTCACGTTGGCTGCCGGATAGGCGCAACTGCGGCGCGCCGCACACCCCGCGCGGGCACGCCTCAGATAGCCTGAAACTCTCTTGACACTGCTATGGGCCGATGCTAGATTCGGCTTGCAACAAGATTCACAAACGGTATTGCCACATTCGCGGAGGAACGGCTCCCTGATGGAACCTCTGGACATACTTTTTCGGCAGGTCCCCGAAGGCTACGAGTTCGTCGGGGTGTTGCTGACAATCCTTGGTTCGCTCGGCATTCTGGTTATTCTCGGCGCCTGGTGGCAGCGCTAACGGAGCGAAAATGGCCGTAACCGAAGACCCAGGCAAACCACGAAACCTGGCGGAGCGCGTCCAGCGCCTCCAGGACCGTGTCTACAGCGCGATTTTCCACAACTACGTCTGGCAGTCCATATTCCGTTCCGGTTACCCAAACACGCCACGCAACCAGATGCTCGTGGTCGCCACGAACATCTTCCTGCACCTGCACCCCACACGCATCCACCGCACGCACGTCAAGATCACGCACACCTACTGTCTGGGCGGGCTGACGTTCTTCATGTTCCTCATCCTCACGGTTACGGGCGTGCTGCTGATGTTCTACTACGTGCCGTCGGTCGACAGCGCGTACCAGGACATCGCCGCGCTGGAGACGAACGTCAAGTTCGGCCTCCTCATGCGCAACATGCATCGCTGGACGGCGCACGCCATGGTGATCCTCGTCTTCCTGCACATGATGCGCGTGTTCTACACCGGCGCCTATAAGCCTCCGCGGGAGTTCAACTGGGTCGTCGGCGTGATCCTGCTCGTTCTGACGCTGGTGCTCAGCTTCACCGGCTACCTGCTGCCGTGGGACCAGCTGGCACTCTGGGCCGTCACCGTCGGTCACGGCATCGGCGGCTCGGCTCCGTTCTTCGGCGACGAGACCCAGCTGATCGTCTTCGGCGGCTTCGAGGTCGGCCCCAGCACACTGATCCGCTTCTACACTCTTCACGTCATCGCTCTACCAATCATCGCCGCGGTCTTCATGTCCGTGCACTTCTGGCGCATCCGTCGCGACGGCGGCATGGCGAGGCCCCTCTAGAGCCTTCAGCTGATGGCAGTCGAGACACGGGCAGTAGCGCGACCCGCCGCCAAGGCCAGACCACGGCCCAAGCGCGAGCGCGAAGAAGAGGTTTTGGTCTGGCCTGACCTCGTCTTCGTCGAGTTCATCGCCGCGGTGCTCTTTACGATCACCTTCCTGATGCTGTCCGTCTTCATCAACGCCCCGCTGCTCAATCGGGCCAACCCGGAGCTGACGCCGAACCCTTCAAAGGCCCCCTGGTACTTCCTCAACCTGCAGGAGCTGCTCCTGCACATGGACAAGGCCTGGGCCGGCGTCCTCCTGCCGACGATCGCGCTAGGCTTCTTCGCCTCGATCCCTTATGTCGACCGCAGCCGCGAGGCGCAAGGGGTCTGGTTCGGCTCTAAGAACGCTGTCCGCCTCACACTAGTCTCGGCGGCATACTCAGTCATTATGATCGCCGCGCTCGTGTCCTTCGACGCGGGCGACCGCACGTACGCGGAGACCCTGACGCGCTGGATCCCATCGTGCAACGCCGAGGCGCAACACCAGGGCACCCCCTGCCTGCAGGACGCAGAAGGCGAAGCCCACACAGGCCTTCTCTCGACGAAGGACATCTCGAAGCGGCTGGAGTTCAGCGTCCCGTTCCCCAACTTCCTTGGCGTCGACGACGGCAACCTCGACTGGCCCAGGGACCTGGACCGCATCCCGGTGCCGTTCAATAACATCTGCGGCAACGTCGGGAGCTTCCACTTATGGTGCGACATGAACCTGAACATTCCGTCGATCATGGCCGAGCAGGTGATCCCCCTATCGACGGTCGCCGGCCTGGCGCTGGCGATCATCTATGTCTTATTCCGCGTCGGCTGGTTGCGCACCAAACGTGACCTCTTCATCGTCATGTTTACGTCCGTGCTGGTCGCATACCTGGCGCTATCGATGGTCGGGAGCTTCTTCCGTGGTGAGGGTCAGAACCTGATCTGGCCGTGGGAGATCAAGGTAGACGAGGGCTAAAGAGGAGCGCGATGACCGACGAACCAGACCCGCAAGCTGACCTGCCCCAGGCGACACGCGACCCGTCGCGCTCGCTGGCCGTCGACACGCCCGTCGCCACGCCCATGCCGAAGCGTGAGCTTGTCACGCGCCGTATCTTCCTCCTGGGCGGCTTCTGGACCGCCATGGCCTTGATCCCCGTCGGCCTTCTCGGCTCGTCGCTGGACTTCATGTGGCCGCGCGGTGGCGGCGGCTTCGGTGGGCCGATCAACGTCACGCCCGACCGCATCCCTGAAGAGGGCGCCGACCCGCTGAATATCGTCGAAGGCCGCTTCTGGCTGGTCAACATGGAGCCTGGTCCGACGCCTTCGGGTGTGGATACTCCCGGCGGCTTGCTGGCGCTCTACCAGAAGTGCCCGCACCTGGGCTGCAGAATCCCCTACACGGCGGGGTTCAGTTTCAGGGACCTCAAGGGTTGGTTCCGCTGCCCTTGCCACGGCTCGACCTACACGAAGCGCGGCGGAGTCATCCTGGCCGGGCCGGCGCCGCGGCCGATGGACGTTTTCCCGCTTTTGGTGAACGACGACCTCAGCATCACCGTGCAGACGGGCCGCGACTTTGAGGGCACCGGTAGCGTTCTCAACCCGCGCCTCTCCACACCCTGGGAGCCCGGAGCAACAACACCCGAGCCAGGTGAGGCGCAGAGCAGCGACGAGGGCGACGAAGAAGAGGACGAGACGCAGGATTCCGCTTGAATACCGCTAAACAGATCAACATCATGATCGGCCTCATGTTCGTGGGGCTCTTCGGCACGTTCCTGTACTTCATCTTCGACAACGGCTTCAACGCCTTCGGGATCGACTTCGAGGGGCGCCAGAACGCCGCATCGGTCCGTCAGGAGAAGACGAACGTCGAACGCGGCGCCGTACTCTTCGCGCTCAACTGCCGCGCCTGCCACGGGATCACGGGCCAGGGCGCGCTGGAACGCGCCGGGTTGCCGGGGGCACCGCTGAACATCGATGACAACCGCCCGCCTGAGCTCACGGAGGCGGAGGTCGCCGCGAAGGCGGACCGCTTGAACGGCACGATCACTTGCGGCCGCGTCGGCACGTTGATGCCGCCGTGGGCGAGGGACGAAAACGGCCCCCTCAACGATTTCCAGATCGGGCAGCTCGTCATGCTGATCACGAGCGAGTTCTCCGAAGAGGGCTGGGAGTTCGCCGTCGAGGACGCCAACCACGCGGACGACTTCGCCCCGTCAAAGCACCTCCACAAAACCGTCGGCGAAAACGATACGACGATCGAACTACACGATGTGTCCGAGCTGCTCGTCGAGGACACGCTGCGCATCGGTGGCGACGCGATCGACGAGCCGTACGAGGTTATGCTCATCGTAGCGATCGATGAGGACGCCGGCAGCGTTGAGGTCGAGCGCGGTGTGATGGGCTCCGCCGCGCTGGAACACGAGGACGGCGCCAAGATTTACAACGGCCCGCAAGAGCCACCGGACACAATCCTCGGCCTGCCGGGCACGACGCCACCGTGCGGCCAGAAGAACGCCCAACCGGTAGCAACGCCCGGTCCACCGATACAGATCGCGGGCGACGTTGAGTTCAAGATGGGCGACAACTTCTTCGGCCTGGACGACGCGATCAACCCGACGCTGGAGATCGCTGCCGGAGAGACGGTGAACTTCACGGTCCCCAACATCGGGACGAACATCCACAACCTGCGCTTCGCCGGTCCGGACGGCGAGTACGAGACGGATGACGACTTCGTCTCCGACCCGGACCTGATCTCCGGCGGCGAGCAAGGCACGCTGGAGTTTACGTTCGGCGAAGCGGCGACGTTCCCCTACCGGTGCGACTTCCACCCAAAGGAGATGCTGGGTGAAGTCACGGTCACCGGGTAGCCTGTGCCCGTTCCGGGGTTGTATCCTCGACCGGAGAAACGCACCCCGGAGGTTGGTTGATTGAGGCTCGCGCCCGCACTGCTCTTGCTCCTGGTAGCCGCGCTGTTCGTCGCCGCCTGCGCGGACGACGATGACG
>JADFKG010000114.1 GCA_022565075.1 Chloroflexota bacterium
ACGACGTCACGCTCGATCACTTTGGCGACCGCTTCCCGCACCGCATCAAACCGATCAAAGGCGCGCCCAAACGCATGCTGATGCACGGCAACGAGGCGATCGCCTTCGGGGCGTTGGCCGGCGGCTGCCGCTTCATCTCCGCCTACCCGATGACGCCGGCAACCTCGATCATTGAGTGGCTATCCGCAGTGCCCCACGAGTTCGGGATGGTGACCAAGCACGCCGAGGATGAGATCGCCGCCATTTGCATGGCTCTCGGTGCCTCCTACACGGGCGCGCGGGCGATGACGGCGACATCCGGCGGCGGCTTCAGCCTGATGGTCGAGGCGATGGGGCTCTCCGGCATGACCGAGGTGCCGCTGGTGATCGTCGAGGCGCAGCGCGGCGGGCCGTCCACCGGCCTGCCGACCCGCACCGAGCAGAGCGACCTGCTGTTCATGATCCACGCCTCGCAGGGTGAGTTCCCGCGCATCATCACGGCGCCCGGCACGATCGAGCAGTGCTTCGAGGCCGGCTGGCGCGCCTTCAACCTCGCCGACAAATACCAGTGCCCCGTCGTCGTCGCGACCGACCAGGCGCTCTCCGCCAACCTGCGCACGCTGGACATGGACGCGATCGACCCCGGGACAGTCAAGATCGACCGCGGCGCGACCCTGACGCCGGACGACGTCGACGCGCTCAGCGAAGAGTACGTGCGCTTCCGCTTCACGGACGACGGCATCTCGCCGCGCGCGATGCCGGGCCGCGAGAAGGCGGTACTGACGGTGGCGAGCGACGAGCACGACGAGCACGGCCACATCAACGAGGAGCCGGAGATCCGCGTCCGCATGATGCAGAAGCGGATGCAGAAGCTGAAGACGGCCGAGGCGGAGATGAAGCCACCACTGCTGTACGGCCCGGAGGACGCCGACCTGACGCTCGTCACCTGGGGCTCGACGACGGGCAACTGCCGCGAGGCGGCCGACGAGATCAACGCCGCCGGCGGCAGCGCAAACGTCCTCCAGTTCATCGATATGTGGCCGATGCCGGCAGAGGCGGCGCGCGAGGCGCTGGACCGCTGCAAGCGCAAGGTGGCCGTCGAGCAGAACTACACGGGCCAGCTGGCGATGCTGATCCGGATGACCACCGGCGTGGCGATGGACGACACCCTCACAAAGTACGACGGCAGGCCGTTTTCCCCACGGCAGATCATCGAGGGGGTAGGAATGGAGGTGGCAGGTGGTAACAAAGCTTGACCTCAAGGCGTTTGACTCGGAGGCAGAGAACACGTGGTGCCCCGGCTGCGGCGACTTCGCGATCCTGCGCTCGCTGAAGATCGCGTTGACGGAGCTTGGCATCGCCTCGCACGAGGCGCTTGTCGTCTCCGGCATCGGCTGCGGCAGCAAGCTGCCGGACTACATGCATATCAACGGCTACATGACGATCCACGGCCGGCCGCTGCCGGTGGCCACCGGCGCCAAGCTGGCGAACCCGGACCTGCACGTGATCGTCATCAACGGCGACGGCGACTCCTATGGCATCGGCGGCAACCACTTTCTTCACTCCTGCCGCCGCAACCCGAACATCACCCACATCGTCGAGGACAACCAGATCTACGGCCTGACGAAGGGCCAGTACTCCCCCACCAGCGACCGGGGCTTCGTGACCACGACCTCGCCCGACGGCGCGATCGAGGAGCCGCTGCTGCCGGTCGCCGTCGCACTTGCCGCCGGCGCCACTTTCATCGCCCGCACCTTCGCCGGCGACCCAAAGCACATGGCAGCTGTCATCGTCGAGGCGATCAAGCACCAGGGCTACTCACTGATCGACGTCCTCCAACCGTGCGTGACGTTCAACCGAGTGAACACCTACGAGTGGTACCGGGAGCGCGTCTACAAGCTTGAAGAAGACTACGACCCCTCAGACCGTGACTCGGCACGCGCCCGAGCGTACGAGTGGGAGGACCGTATCCCGCTCGGCATCATCTACCGCAACGATGAGGCGCCGGCGTACGAGGCCCAGGTGCTGGCGCTGAAGGCTGGCTCGCCGCTGGCCAGCGTGCTCAAGCTGCAGAAGGACCCGGCTCTCGGCCAGTACGAGTCGCTGAAGGAGCAGTTCCTCTAACGAATGGACTACGAGAGCTTCCTCGCCGACGTGCAAGAGCGTGGCCGGTTTCGCAGCCGTGAGGAGAGCGTTTTCGTCACGGCTGCCGTGCTGAGAGCCGTCGCCGAGGTGCTCCCGGTGGCCCACGTGGAGAGCCTGGCCACCAGCGTGCCGCAGGAGCTGATGGTCTACCTGCGCGGCGCCCACGAAGAGCCCGACCCTTACTTCGACAGCAACCTCTTCCTCGGCTGGGTCCTGGCGACCGTCGACGTGACCGGCGGCCGGGACAAGACCGAGGGCGGCCTCGACCTCTTCGTCGCCTACTCCACGGACGAAGCGATCGACCGTTGCCGCTACGTCTTCAGCACGCTCAAGTCGGCTCTCGACGATCGCCAGTCGGAGCTCATCTCGATCCACCTGCCCGATAGCATCCAGCAGATCTACGCCGACTCCTAGCCGGGCCTCGCCCGCCGGGATCGCAATAAGGAGAACCGCCCGTGTCCCACACGAACATCAAGATGTACGGCACCGTCTGGTGCAGCGACTGCAAGCGCGCCAAGAAGTTCTTTGGCGAGCAGCGCGTCCACTACGACTTCATCGACATCGACGAAAACCCGGCGGGGCTCAAGATAGTCGAGGAGTTGAACGAGGGCAAGCAGATCATCCCCACTATCGTCTTCGATGACGGCTCGACGCTGGTGGAGCCCTCGAACGCAGAGCTGGCGCAGAAGCTGGGCCTCCAGACGAAGGCGCAGAACAGCTTCTACGACCTGATCGTCGTCGGCAGCGGGCCCGCCGGGCTGACGGCGGCCCTCTACGCCGCGCGCGAGGGCATCGATACGCTCGTCATCGAGCGCGGCGGCGTCGGCGGGCAGGCCGCCGTCACAGAGCGGCTGGACAACTTTCCGGGCTTCCCCGAAGGCATCAGCGGCGACGAGTTCGCGGACCGGCTGCGGAGGCAGGCGGAGCGCTTCGGCGTCGAGATCCTGGCGGCGCAAGATGTCACGAAGATCGACGTCGACGAGCTGTACCGCCTCGTCCAGACCGCCGACGGCACAGAGTACCGCGCTTTCGCCGTGCTCCTGGCGCTGGGATCGACTTACCGGCGGCTCGGCATCCCGGGCGAGGAAGACTTCATCGGTGCCGGCGTCCACTTCTGCGCCACCTGCGACGGCGCATTCTTCCGCGACAAGGACGTGATGGTCGTTGGCGGCGGCAACTCCGCCGGCGAAGAGAGCATCTTCCTTACCAGGTTCGCGTCGAAGGTGACGATCGTCACGCGCGACCCGCAGCTGACGGCCAGCCGAATCATCGCCGAGAAGGTCCGCGCTCACCCCCAGATCGAGGTGATCACGAACGCCTCGCCATCGGAGTTTAAGGGGAAGGACCGCCTGGAGACTGTCGTCGTCAAAGACGTAAACACCGGCGAAGAGACGGAGATGCACCCTTCGGGCGTTTTCGTTTTCATCGGCCTCTCACCCAACACCGGCTTCGTCAAGGATCTCGTGCAGACGGACGAGTTCGGCTTCATCGTCGCCGAAGACAACCTCGAGACGTCGCTGCACGGCGTGTTCGCCGCTGGAGACACCCGCTGTGGGAGCACCAAGCAGGCCGCTTCTGCCGCCGGTGAAGGCGCCGCCGTCGCGCTGGGCATCCGCAAGTACCTGGAGAGCCACGCCAGCGGCATGCCGCGCCCGGAAGAAGTCGAAGCGATCGCCGCGTCCTGAGCCCGGACGGGCAAGCCCAGACGGACGAACTCTAGACGGGCGCGCCCGGAGCGACGAGCGGCCACGGCTGGGCCTTCTCCATCGCCAGCGCCAGGTCCAGCAGCAGCGCGTCATCGTGGCGGCGCGTGTACGCCTGCAGGCCGATCGGCAGGCCGCTCTCCGATAGGCCGGCGGGGATCGAGATCGCGGGGTAGCCAGCGAGGTTCGCCGGGATCGTCAGCGCGCCGGCGTTGTACGGACTGACGGCGACTTCGCCCACCTGGTACGGCATCGGCCCTTCGGCGGCGAACGGCTCCATGGGGCTCGTCGCGCAAAGCACGACGTCCGTCTCTTCGAAAAGGTCAGCCATCGCTTCGCTCATCTCGACGCGGAACTTCTCGACGGCCGCGCCGTGCTTTGCCCGGTACATCGGCGCCGCTTCCATCGCGAAGGCGATCTCCATCGTCAGGTCTTCCTTGCACTCGGGCCAGTACTCTTCGAGGTCGGCGAGCAGCGAGGGCAGTCCAGAGCGGGCCCAGGCGATCCCGTTCTCCGGCACCTTGACGTCGATGTCGACGCGGCTCAGGCCGGTCGCTTCGATCAGCACGTCCGCGGCCCTGGTGACCAGGCGCTCGACCTCCGGATGGACGATGGCGTTGCCGAGGTTCGCCGAGAACGCGACGCGCAGTCCGCGCAGGTCGCACGAACCCAGGCTCGCCTCCCAGCCTTCTTCTCGGCGCGGCAGGCTGAAGGCGTCGCGGGGATCGTAGCCCGCCGTCACGTCGTACCAGCGGGCGGCGTCGCGCACGCTGCGGGCGACAGTGCCCTTGACCGCCGCCAGCATGCCGTAACCCGTGCGAGGGCCACGCGGGATGCGCCCGTAGGTGCCCTTCATGCCAACGAGGCCCGTGTAAGACGCCGGCAGACGGATCGAGCCGCCACCGTCGCCGCCCGTACCCAGCGGCACCAGGCCTCCGGCCACCGCCGCCGCGGAGCCGCCGGACGAGCCCGCCGGGGTACGCTCCAGGTTCCAGGGGTTGCGCGTCGTGCCGTGCACCTTCGTCGAGGTGTAGGCCACGAAGCCGAACTCCGACGTCGCGGACTTGCCGAGGATCACGGCGCCGGCGGCCCTGAGGCGCGCGACCGAGGTGCAGTCGGCCTCGGCGATCGCGTCCTTGAAGACGAGCGAGCCGTGGCTGGTCGGCAGGCCCGCTACGTCTTCGACGTCCTTGACCAGCAGCGGCACGCCGGCGAAGAGGCCCGCGTCCTCGCCGCCCTTGATGCGCTCGTCGATCGCGGCGGCGCTTTTACGCGCGCCCTCGGCGTCCAGCGTCACCAGCGCGTTGACCTTCGACGCCTCGATCGCGGCCAGCGACGCCTCTACGGCGTCGGCGGAGCGCACCTCGCCGCGGCGGATCGCATCGGCGAGCGAGCAGGCGTCATCGAGCCAGACTTTCATCGTGACCGGCAGTATACCTTACGCCACGACAGCCGAGCGAGAGGGAGCGGCCGCTGAAGACGCCGTGCCGCCGCGCTCAGTCTTGACCGCGATCACCTTCATCGCGCGTCTCATCTGACTTCGCCAGCCGCCTCTGAGTGATGCCGTATCCAAAGTAGGCGCTTGGGAATCCCACAGTGAACGCGAAGACGCCCGCCAAGATAACGCCGATTGCCGAAGCGTCACGCACGGCTATCATTACCATTAAGAAAATCGCCGAAGACACGCCTCCTACGACCCCCCAGAACCACGGACGATACAAAGGACTCATCGCACGAGCCTGTACCCGGCATGGTTCGTCAAGTCGGCGACGAGCGAGACAGAGTTAGAGCCTCCCGGTCGAACGGCATGGACAACCTCCGGCGCGATTATAGGACAGCGTTGCGCCAGTGTAGTCCACGGTCGACGTTAGGATTTGCACTTGCTCACATCAGCCTCGCGGATCGTGATCGTCAGGTCTCGGTCGGCCTTCAACTCGCGAAGTGTGGTATCAAGCGAGAAAACGACGCAACCCGTCACATCCGTTACCCGCAGGCGAAACGGATCGTCCGTTGGCATGATATATCCGTACCTCTCGGTCGACTCCGCTGGTATGGTGGCATCCCCTTCTCCCTCCACGGACATTACCAATGCAATGGCGGTCTCGTTCCTGTACGTCACCGTCTCACCAGCTTCACAGAATGCTGCGGACAGAAGCGGCAGAGAAGCCAAGACTACTAGCGCCAACCACGGTGCTCTCATCGCATGGGCAACCTCCGGCGCGATTATAGGACAACGTTGCGCCGGTGTATGCTGTGGTGCGCACAACGCTAGAAAGGGGCGCAACATGGCCGGGAAGCTGAGCACAGCGATTCAGGTCGGATTCGGACGAGAGAACTGGGAGCACGCCGTCGACTTCGTCGTCGAGGCAGAGAGGCTGGGCGTGGGATACGCCTGGTCGGCGGAGGCCTGGGGCTCGGACGGCATCTCGCCGCTGGCCTACGTCGCCGCCCGCACCTCGAAGATCAAGCTCGGAACGGGCATCCTGCAGGCCGGCACGCGCACGCCGGCGCTGATCGGCATGACGGCGGCGACGATGGGGGCGCTCACGGGCGGCCGCTTCATCCTCGGCCTCGGCACGAGCGGCCCGCAGGTGATCGAAGGCTTCCACGGCATCCCCTTCAAGATGGCCGTCACACGCATGCGCGAGATCATCGAGATCGCACGCATCGTGCAGTCGGGCGAGAAGGTCTCCTACAGCGGGAAGGTGTACGAGCTGCCGCTGCCGGGCGGCGAGGGCAAGGCGATCCGCTCGATGATGGGCCAGACGGAGCCCGTCCCCGTCTACCTGGCGACGCTGAGCCCGAAGAGCCTCGAGATGACCGGCGAGATCGCCGACGGCTGGCTCGGCACGTCGTTCATGCCGGAGCACGCCGACGCCTTCTTCGACTACATCCGCAAAGGCGCCGACAAGGCCGGGCGATCGCTC
>JADFKG010000115.1 GCA_022565075.1 Chloroflexota bacterium
AGCGCCACCAGCGCCACCTCAAGTACGAACCCAAATCCGAAGCCGATAATGTGGTCGGTCTCAGTCAGGTCGTCGGTGTCGACGTCCGTGGTGATCGCCGCCCCCACGTTGAGCACGATCAGCAGCAGCGGCAGGATCAGCGCCTTGGCGATGTCGCCCGGCGTCCACGGGACGTTCTTGTATCCCGCTGGCTCGCTGGCCAGGGTCAGCGCCTCCGCCGATGCCGCCGGCATACCCGTCATCTCCCGCATCGATAGGCGGGAGTCGTACTCGCGGCGCTTGTCCTCGCTGCCCAGCACCGCGTACGCCGCCTCGACCTCGCGGCGCCGTTCCGAGCCCGCCGGCGCCTCCACCCTCAGCCGCTCGTAGGCCGCCTGGACGTCGTCCGCCGATGACCCGCGGTCGACGCCCAGGATCCGGTATGGATCGAAGTCTGTGGCCATCGAGCCCATCGTAGCAGGGCGGCCCTTAAGGGTCAGGATCGGACCGGTGCATTCGTTGACCCCCCGACGAAGCCGCTGCTAAACTTGAATGCGGCCCATCCAAGGGGCCTACTCCATGGTGGGCGTAGTGTAGTTGGTTAACACGTCAGGTTGTGGCCCTGAAGATCGCGGGTTCAAATCCCGTCGCTCACCCCACTGAAACACAACGAGGAGCGGCCGATATGCGCCGCTCCTCTCTTATCTCCCTTACGTCAGCTGGCTGATCGCCAGCGCACCGAACCCCAGCAGCATCAGGAAGCCCAGGATGTCCGTGATCGACGCCAGCAGGATGCCGGAGGCGATGGCCGGGTCGAGCTTCAGGGCCCGTAGGGTAATCGGGATCAACGTGCCCAGCAGCCCCGCCACCACCATGTTGAGCAACATCGCACCGCCGACGACGGCGCCCCACGCCCATTCGCCCTGCCACAGGTAAGCGGCCCCGCCGACGAGCACGCCGAAGAGCACGCCCCGGAACACACCCAGCGCCATCTCCTTGCGCAGCGCCCGCCAGGCGTCGTCGGCTTCCATCTCGCGCAGCGCGATCCCGCGCACGACGATCGTCACCGTCTGAATGCCGGCGTTGCCGCTCTGCGCCGCGATTATCGGCATGAACACCGCGAGCGCCGCCGCCTTCTCGATCGTGCCTTCGAAGAGCGCGACGATGCCGCCGGCCATGAACGACGTCACGAGGTTGACCAGCAGCCACGGTATCCGCTTTCGCGCCGAGACCTGGAGCGGAGCGTGGAGACTATCGTCTCCGGGCAGGCCGGCCATGTAGTACATGTCCTCGGTGGCCTCGTCCTGGATGACGTCGATGATGTCGTCGCTCGTGATCACTCCGCTCAGCACACCCTCTTCGTCAACCACCGGCAGCGAGCGCAGCCGGTAGTGCTGCATCAGGTTCGCCGCCTCTTCCTGGTCGGTCTCCACCGCCACAGCGATCGGCTCCGGCTCCATCACGTCCTCCAGCCGCGTCTCCGGGTCGGATACGATCAGCTGGCGCAGATTGACCACGCCCTGCAGGTGGTTGGCAGCGTCCAGCACATAGAGGTAGTACGCTTCCTCCGCGGCCGGCTTCGTCGCCCGCAGAAAGTCGATCGCCTCGCCCGCCGTCATGTCGCGGTGCACCGCGATGTAGCCGCGCGTCATCAAGCCGCCGGCGCTCTCGTCCGCGTGCCCCAGCAGCGGCGTGACCTCGGCCGCCGTCCTCATCTGCGAAAGCGTCATCACGGCCTCTGCCGGCGGGATCGCGCGCAGGATATCGACGGCGATGTCGTAGTCCGAGGCGTCGAGCACGCGCGCCAGCGTCGCCCGCGGCATCTGTTCGACGACGGAGCGCCGTTGCTCGTCCTCAAGGTGACCGAGCAGATGGGCGATGCCCTCGCCCGAGAGCAGCGCCAGCATCTTCGGCTGGTCGTCCTCGTCCAACGCCTCGAAGACGTCGGCCTGGTCGGCCGGGTGCATGCCGTCGAGGAGGTCGATCGCCGGCTGCACGTCGTCGCCCTGCAGCAACTCCTGCAGACGTGCGAGGTCGGCCGTGGTGTCCGGTTCAGTGGTCATACGTGTACCCCGTGTGCGAGGCGATAAGCTTTGAGTGACGGCCACCGCCGGTGGCGCAGACCCAAGTTACCTGCGGCGACCGGCGGTGGTCAATCCGAACTGCAGTCGCAGATATCGCACCGGCGTGCGCGAGGCCGATAGCGGGCCGACACCAGGCGGTGACGGTTGACGACGTTGCCACCCGGCGCTGTAATTGATGCAAGCGCCCCCGTAGCTCAATTGGATAGAGCGTCTGACTTCGGATCAGAAGGTTGTGGGTTCAAGTCCTGCCGGGGGCGCCAGATACGAATTCTGCTTCCGAAATGCGGGTCGTTTGCCGACGGCTCGTCGAACGTCTGGACAACGGTGCTTCCCGCTAGACATGGCGTAGAATTCGATTCGGAAGGCACCATGTCTGAGATACGCAAGATCACCGACCGCTTTGCACAGCGCTACGGAATCGTCGCTGCGGTCATCTTCATCGCTGCGGCTTCCGTGGTCGCCGTCGGCTTCGATTTCGACGTCACAGAGACGCTGGAGGTGCTGGTCACGGGCGTGCTCCTCGTCGGCGTCATGGGCATCGTCGCCGGGATCGCCTGGGCCGTCGGCCACCTCGTCGACCTCCTGACCGGCGACGCCTCGCGCTAAGGCTTGCGCGCCGTGATCGATCCAGACTCGGCCACGTAGCCGGTCACGCCCTCGGGCAACGTCCAGCGCCGGCCTTCGATCTCCCGCATCCCCTCGAGCGGCCGGAAACCGCTCACTGCGGAGGGGGTGGCGACCGTCACCGCTCCGGCCCGCCACTAGGCGACAGCGGCCAGGGTAAGCACGCTCTATTCAGGAACGGGATAAACGGAGCGACGTCAAGTTTCGCTAAGCGCTCTACTCCACATCCCCGCAGCTAATCACGGGACCCGGTGCCCCACCGGCCTCGTGCACGGCAACGTAGTGGCCAGCCTCAAAGTGGGTGAGTTCCGGATCCTCGAAGGTGGTCGTCGCTGTTCCACTTCCGTCCGCTCCAGCAGTGAGTTCTTCCAGCGCCACGTGCACCTCGCCCTGCGCGTTACAGGAGCCGTGGTGCAGGTGATTGGCGTGAGTGCCATCTAGTCCAGACATGTCTACGACTACTTGGGTCGCGCCGTCGTCCGCTTCGGTCAACGTGGCGGTTCCGGTCACGCCGCTGCCCTCGACCTCTGCCAGCGCCGCTGCGAGCGTCACCGCGTCTCCGTCGTCGTCATCATCATCATCATCGTCGCCGCAAGCTACAGCAGTGATGGCGAGGACGCCTACCATAAGTCCGATCCCTATTAGTAGCCACTTCTTTCGCATCGATACCCACCCTTCCATAGCTAGCCACCTGCTTTTAGAGGATTCTCGCCGTGAGCCATCGCTGAGTCAAGCGCCCACCGTGCACCGAATGTACCCGCTCATTAGCAGCGAGCGAACCAAACACCTACCTTCCCGCCGATCGTGGTGAAAGGTGGTTTTTGGTGGCGACGTGGCAAGCGGCGGGCGCTCGACTATGATCCGATTCGTACCTAGAATGAACCTTGCGGAGGGGTGGCAGAGTGGTTGAATGCGGCGGTCTTGAAAACCGCTGTACGTCTTCTTGGCGTACCGTGGGTTCGAATCCCACCCCCTCCGCCAGCCAGTCTCACTCGCTCAGCGGGCAGCAGCGCACCAGCTCGGCCTACGACTGCAGCCAGGCGAAGTAGGCTGCGATCCCGTCTCGGTACGCCTCCGCCAGGCTCTGCCGCGTCTCCTCTTCGGCGATTCGCTCGGCGTCGTCCGGGTTGCTCAGGAAGAGCGGCTCCGAAATGACTCCCGGCATCAGGCTCGGGCGGAAGCCATCGTTGGTGCCCAGCAGATAAGAGTGCGCATTATTGGGGTCGCCGCCGACCTCGGCGTCGTTGCGGACGCCCCGGTCGTTCACGTCGTGGCCCAGGCCGGCGAGCGCGGCCAGCACCTCCGCCTGCACGAACCACGCCAGCGCGTAGCTCTCAGCGCCGAACGGCCGGTCCGGGTTGTAGTACGTCTCCGTCCCGCGCAGCGATGAGTAGGGCGAGCCGTTGAAGTGGATCGAGACGAGAACGTCGGCGGCCGCGGCGTTGACGAGGTCGACTCGCGCCTGCGTCTCGGCGATCATGTTCGGCCGGTAGTCGCCGCCGTCAAACCGCGTCAGCGTGAAGTCGCCGTCGCGGATCAGCACCGTCTCGAATCCGGCCTCGCGCAGTAGCTCGTCCAGCCGCAGCGCTGTGTCGAGCGCCAGGTCCTTCTCGGCCAGGTGGTTGCCGTCCGCGTCGTAGCCGGCGGCGCCAAACCAGTTCGGGCCGCCGTGCCCGGCCTCGATCGCCACCGTGTAAGGCCCGCCGTGGTGGATCGGAACAGGCGTAGGCGAGGCAGTCGGCGCTGCAGGTGACCTCGGCAGCATCGGCACGACGAGCGGCGATGGGCTCGGCGTCGGCGTAATCGTGGATGAGTCGGGCTCGCGGGTCGAGGCGATCGTGCTCGAATCGCCGCTTGAGCAAGCCGTGAGGACGAGGAGCGCGAGAAGAGCAAACGCCGCGGCGGAGAGACGCATGCGCACAAGGATACGCAAGTTGCGCTCGCCGGTCAGGCCCCGGACGTGGAGCCCGGCACCGGCTCACGTTGCGCCAGCCAGATGCCGCCGTCTTCCGTGCGCACGGCGTACGTCGTCAGCGGCCGGTTCGCGGGGCCGCACGAAGGCTCGCCGGTCGCGAGCTCGAACGTCGAGCCGTGGGAGGGGCAAGTCAGCGCCCCGTCCGCGACCGTACCATCGGCGAGCGAGGCGTTGGCGTGCGAGCAGCGGTTCGCCACTGCGTACAGCTGCTCGCCCGCCCGCACGAGCGCCACCTGCTCGCCCGCGAAGTAGACCATCTTCGCGGCGCCTTCGGGGACGTCGGCGTCGTCGGCGACACGCTGCCATTGCTCGCCCGTCGCCTGCGCTGCCGCTGCGCTCACCGGGTCGCCCGGCGCGCCCAGCGTGTCCAGCGTCTCGCGCAGGCCCAGCGAGATGCAGGTGAAGGCCGGCGTGTCGCGCAGCGTGTAGAGGCTGCTCTTCGCCCCGCGCAGCTCCATCACGAGGTCGAGGAAGTCGGCCGGCTCGTCCGTCTCGAACGAGACCACGAACTCCTGATCGTCCAGTCCGAACGAGTACGTCGTGTTCAGCTTGACGGACGGGTACTTGCGCCCGACGGCGATGTGCACGTTCATCATCTCCTGCCGCTCCTCGAGCGACAGCTGGTACCACTCCCGCGTCTTCACGAACGGATAGACGAAGAAGTACTTCGATTCAGCCGGGTGCAGATGCAGGCGCGCCTCGGCCTCGGCCGGGCTCACGTACTGCGACTTGCGCGTCATCGCCAGATAGGAGTGCGGCATCGAGAGGTACGGGCCCAGCGGCGTGCGCATGACCTCCGTCGCCAGCGCCTGTATGTCTTCGAGGCGCTCGCCGATCTGCCAGAGCAGGATGTCGGCGTCGCCGCGCATGCCAACGACAGAGTAGCTGCGCACCTGCAGCCGGCCGGAGAACGCGTCCACGGCGGCGACGAGCGCGTCCTTGCCCGCATCGCGCTCCGCGACTGGCAGCCGCCGCCACGCCGGATCGACGCGGTAGAACGAGAACTTGACGATCTGGCGGCGGCCGGAAGCTTCATCGCCGCGCCCGTCTGACGAACTCTTGGAGTTGCCGCGGCCGGCTGTCCGGTCACTCACCGACGGACGCCTCCTGCAGCTGGAGACCAAAGTTGGCGTCGTACAGCTGCTGCACGCGCGCCAGTTCGTCTTCGGTGAGAGGCGCCACGTCGGCGGCCTCGACGAACTCGACGAGCTGCTCTTCGTTGTAGATGTTCGGCAGCGTGGAGGCGATCGCCGGCGAGGCCAGTAGCCACTGCAGCGCGGCCTGTCCGATCGTGCGCCCCGTCCCTTCCGTGAGGAACGCCAGCTGGTCGACCTTCTGCAGGCCCTCCACCAGCCATTCGCGCTTGCGGTGGCTGCGGTGGTCCGACTTGTCGAACTTCGTGTCCAGCGTGTAGTTGCCCTCGAGCAGGCCGGACGAGTGCGTGACGCGGCAGATAACACCGACGCCCTTCGCCTCGCAGGCCTCGGTCAGCCGCCGTCCGGGCTCTTGCTCGAGCAGGTTGTATATCTGGTGCAGACCAACGATATCGCGGTCGCGGATCACGGCCAGCCCCTCGTCCTCCCAGCCGATCGCCGGGCCCAGCGCCGCGCCGTAGTGCCGGATTTTACCCTCGGACTTCAGGTCCTCAAGCGTCGCGAACAGCTCATCGCTCTCGATCGCCGTCGTGCGCGGGTTGTGCATCTGGTAGAAGTCGATGTAGTCCGTGTCCAGGCGCTTCAGGCTCTCCTCGCAGGCGAAGCGCACGAACTTCGGCGACCAATCGTGCGGCCGCTCCTGCTGGCCGCGCCGTTCCGGGTTGTTGTACCAGTCGTATCCGAACTTCGTGGCGATGACGATCTCGTCGCGCTCTTGGCCAAGCGCGTCGGCGAGCAACGTCTCGCCCTTGCCGTTGCCATAGGTATCGGCGGTGTCGAAGAAGTTGACGCCGAGTTCATGCGCCCGCCGCAGCAGGCCGATGCCGACGG
>JADFKG010000004.1 GCA_022565075.1 Chloroflexota bacterium
GACAGCGACTACTACCTAAACGGGAAGAAGGCCAAGCTGCGGGACATCCACCTCCTCATGGCCACGGCCAGCGTCAGCCAGAATTCGTACGCCATCATCGGGCAGGGCCTCGTCGAGAGCGTGCTCAACCTGCGCCCGGAGGAACGTCGCGAGATGATCGAGGAGGCGGCGGACATCCAGCGCTACCGGCTGAAGATCCAGGAGGCCGAAGACCGCCTGAAGTCCACACACGAGAACATTGAGCGCGTGAAGCTGCTGGTCAAGGAGATCGCTCCGCGGTTGCAGCAGCTCGAGCGGCAGGCGACCCGCGCCGGAGAACACGCGAGTCTGTCGCTGCGTCTTTCGCAGAGCCTGCAAGCGCACTATGAGCAGCGCTGGAGCCACGCAGAGGAGTCGCTGACGGTGGCCCGCGCGGGCCACGACCAGGCGCAGGCCGAATTCACGCAGTCCCGCGTGAACCTGGAGACGCTGCAGAGAGAACTCGACGACCTAACGAAGCAGCTTGATGAGAGCCGCACGGCCGCCGCCGCGGCACTTGAGGACAAGGAGCGGCTGTCCGAGGCGGTCCTTGAGGTCGAGCGTCGACAGGCCGTTGCCATCGAACGGCGGACGATCCTCCAGACGCGGCAGGAAGAGCTGGGCGAGGAGCTCGCGGCGGTCGAGGCGGAGCGAGAGCGTGCAACGACGGTCGTGACCTCTGAAGACAGTGAACGCGAAAGATTGGAGAGGGAGGTGGAGGCGGCGCGCAAGGACCTGGCCGAGCGGCAGGGCGAGTTGACGGGGGCGGAACAGGAGCTCCGCGAGTCGCACGTTCAGGCTGCGGACGTTGATGCAAAGGCGCACCGGCTGCAGACGGCCGCTGCGGAGATGAAGGTACGCATCAACCGTCTGGGAGAGGCCGGCCGCGCGCTCGGTAAGGAGGTATCCAGCCTCGATACGCGGCGCAAGTCGCTCGTGACGCAGATGGCCGAACTGGTGCGTGTGCTGCGCAGCCTGCGCACGCAGGACGTGCAGTTCCTGGCCGAGAACTCAGAGACAGGCGCCCGGCGCCAGAAGCTGGAGGCAGAGGTCCGCGAACTGCGCGAGGGGCTGGCAGAGGTCGAGACGGCGCAACACGGCCGTCGCGGCAAGCTGGAGGGGTTGGAGGCGCGGCTGGCGGTGCTTTCGGAGGCACAGAAGCAGGCCGCAGCCGAGCCGACCGAAGAGGTGATCATCCAGGGCGCGGTCGGTACGATCTTCGACGCCCTGCGGGTACCGCGCGGCCTCGAGGACGCGATCGCGGCCGTCTTGCAGGAGCACCTGGAGGCGTTCGTCTTCGAGCGTCAGGCCGACGCTATCGCGGCGATCGAGGAGCTGATGGCGCAGAACGGACCGCGCGCGCTGACGATACCGATCGACGCGGTCAAGCAGGTTTACCCGCTATCGTTGCTCAAGGAGAAGGGTGTTCTGGGCGTTGCGGTTAACCTGGTCAAGTTTCCGCCTCGCTACGAGAAGGTGATGAACACGTTGCTCGGGCGGGTCATCGTCGTCCAGGATATCCAAACGGCCGAGCGGCTGCTGAAGCGACGCCTCGGCACGATCGTCACCGTGGACGGCGTCGTGTTCGATCAGTCCGGGGTTATCTCCGGCGGCCGGCACGTCGAGGCCCGTGGCTTCGTGATCGAATATGAGCGCGACGTGGCTGCGCTGCCCAAGGAGATCGAGCGGATCACGAAGACGATTGAGACGACGGAAGCGGAGGCCGAGGGCATTCGCGAGAAGCTCCGGAGCGCCGAGGGCGCGCTGAGGGAGCTGAGCAGTGAGAGCGATCAGACGCTCGACAAGAGGGTTCAGCTGCAGGACTCGGTCGCTGCCCGCCAGGAGAAGCTGGCGCAGCTGCGCGGCGAGATGCGCAGCCTGATGGCCACGGTCGCCAACGCGCTAGAGCAGCAGGCCTCATACCGAGCTCAGGCCGCAACGGTCGAAGAAGAGAGGCAGGGCCTGATCGGCGAAGCGAACGAGGCGGCCGCCACGGCGAAGACTCTGGACCGAGCCGACGCGATCTTCGCCGACCGCCGGAAAGCCCTGAACAAGAAGGTGAACGAAGCGGCCGATGCCCTCGGACGCGTTGATGCCGAGCTACGCTCGCTCAAAGTGCAGAGGGAGAACGCCGAAGCAGCGCTGGCGCGAGTCGAAGCCCAGGCCTCGGCGAAGGGTGTACAGCTGCGCGGAATCGAGATGGAGGTCTCGACGCTAGACGAGTCGATCACGCGCGACGAAAACGAGCTCAAGGGTGCGAGAGTTGAGCTTGAGAAGGTGCTGGAAGCGATCCCGAGCCAGGAGGGAACGCATCACCTGGAGGCGCGGGAGCGAGACCTGCACAGCCAGGTGCTGAGCAGCCAATCGCGTCTCTTTGACGCCGAGCGACGGACGCTGGAGGCTGAGGCCGAAGTGCGGCAGTGGGAGACGGAGACTGAAGTACTGCGCACGCGTATCGCCGAAGATGGCCTTGTGCTCACGAAGGACGGCGACGTAAGGCCAGATAAGGCGATCGCCGACGTGCAGTTGCCGTCCTGGCTGGCGGAGGCCGAGGGCGGGGACAAGGGCGAAAGCCAGCGGCCGCCACTGGCCGGCGGTCAGCACGTCGAGCCGGACGCTCTCGCCAGGGAGATCGAGGGGCTGCGCTCGCAGATTCGCGCGCTGGGGCCCGTCAACGTCGAAGCGCTGGGCGACTACGAATCGCTACGTGAGCGGCACGACTTCCTCGCCGGCCAGGTGGAAGACCTGCGGGGCGCTGAGGAGTCGCTGAAGCGGGCGATCAAAGAGCTGACGGCGCTCATGAGGCGCAAGCTAGAGACGACGTTCAAGGAAGTGGCGAAGGGCTTTGAGGCCAACTTTAAGATGTTCTTCGGAGGTGGCCACGCGAAGCTGCGCCTGACCGACCCGAAACACCCGATGGACTCCGGCGTCGACATCGAGGCGCGGCCGCCGGGCAAGAGGACGAAGAGCCTGAGCCAGCTCTCCGGCGGTGAGAAGGCGTTGACGTCGGTGTCGCTGCTGTTCGCGCTGTTGCAGGCGAACCCCTCGCCGTTCTGCGTGCTGGACGAAGTAGACGCGATGTTGGACGAGGCGAACGTCGATCGCTTCGCGAGCGCGATTCGCGATATTTCGGAGCGCACGCAGTTCATCGTGATCACGCATAACCGCCGTACGATCGAGGTCTCCGACAGCATCTACGGCATCTCGATGGCTCCCGACGCCGCGTCGCGCGTGCTCTCGATGAGGCTGGGTGACGTGCCGCTCGACGCGGTCAAGCAGTCCGCCTCGCAGAACTAATACATGTGATGTGTGTATGGCGCCGGTCTCAGGCGATACAATGAGTAGAGACCTATGACTGTTTCTCCCGTCATCCTCGCGCTAATACCCGAGCTGATCACCTATGTCCGCGTGGAAAGCGGCGTGCAACGGCTGGGCGGCCATCTGCGTGCCGTCGAGACGGAGGAGGCGTTTCTGCAGCAGCTGGCGTCGGCCCCGGCGCTGGCGGTGATCGACCTTGGCGAGCAGTGGATCGACATCATGAGTCTCGGCGAGGCTTGCCGAGAGGCCGGCGTGCCGGTGCTGGCGTTCGGGCCGCACACAGACCTCGGCCGCCGGCGCGACGCCTTAAGAGCCGGTGTGGACTTCGTCTATCCACGCAGCAAGTTCATGGCCGATCCCGCCGATTGCATGCGTGGCGCTATCTCCAGCACTCGCGCGAAGACCACCTGAGCGGCGATCTACCGGCGCGCTCTAAGCGACCCTCCGCTTGTCCTTCGCGAACGCTCGCCCCTATCATCGGGATGATGGTCAGGTTTTTCCGCCGCAAGAAGGACGACGAAGCAGCCAGCGATCAGGGCGCGCCAAACGAAGAGGTCGGCGCTGCCTCCGAGGACGGGGCTGAGGAAGTCCAAGAAGCGGCAGCCACCGAAGTTGCAACGACCGAGGACGCCCTTCCCGAGCGGGACGGTGAGGAGGCATCTCCCGTCGAAGAGGCGGTCGAGCGGACGCGCAAGACGTGGTTCGGACGCATTGGCGGCATCTTCAAGCGTGGCCTCGATGACGCGCTCTGGGAAGAGTTGGAGGAGACGCTGATCGCGGCCGACACTGGCGTGCAGACGACGATCCGCATCATCGAAGACGTCCAGGCGCGGGTGAAGGAAGAATCGATCCGCGAACCGGATAAGGCCCTCGATGCGCTTAAGGAAGAGATGATCGAAGTGCTGGATGTGGATACCGGCCGCGGCAAGATATGGAGTTCGAGCGGCGACCTGGAATCGCCTGAGGGGATAGCCGTGATCCTCGTCGTCGGCGTCAATGGCACCGGCAAGACCACGAGCATCGGCAAGATGGCCCACACTTACACAGCGCAGGGGAAGAAGGTTGTCCTCGCCGCCGCGGACACGTTCCGCGCCGCCGCCATCGACCAGCTCAAGAAGTGGGGGGAGCGCGCCGGGGTCGATGTCGTCGCCCACCAACAAGGCGCCGACCCGGGCGCCGTAGTCTTCGACGCGCTGACGGCTGCCGAGAAGCGCGAGGCGGACGTTGTGATCATCGATACGGCGGGCCGGCTGCACACGAAGGCGAACCTTATGGAGGAGCTGCAGAAGGTTGATCGCGTGATCCAGCGCAAGGTCCCGGATGCGCCGCACGAAGTGCTCCTGGTACTCGACGCGACCAGCGGCCAGAACGCTATGCAGCAGGCGAAGTATTTCACCGAAGCCGTCGGCGTCTCGGCAGTCCTTCTCGCGAAGCTGGACGGCACGGCCAAGGGCGGAATTGTGTTCTCTATTTGTGATCAGCTGCGGGTCCCGGTGCGCTTCGTCGGTACGGGCGAACGGCCGCAGGACCTGGCTCGCTTCGAGCCGCGGCGCTTCGTAGAGGCGCTCTTCGCCGGCTAGCGGGGTGGTGAGCAGTGGCCACCCCGGCTTCGACTAGTCTGCTAGTCGCTGTCGGTCGTCTGAGTTTCCTCCGGCTGGACTGGAGTCGGCGGCTCGACGCTCTGCTCTATAGCGGGGGCTCCTGGCGGCTCATCCGGTTGGTCGCCTTCTTCGAACTCTTCGCGGGCTTCCTCGCGGGCGTAGAAGAAGACGGCGAGGGTGGCGATGCCGCCGGTGGCGAGAACGGCGGTGATGGTGAGGTTCAACTGCTGGCCGGTCGCCAGGAAGATGACGAGCATGACGACGCTGAGGCCGGCGACGATGGCAAGTGAGGCAGGGTTCACGGGGCCAATTTAACAGGCGCCGCCTCAGGCGACCAGCGCGACGCGACCGTCGACGGACACGAAGAGGATGGCGGCGGGCTCATCCCGCCGGAACAGCACCTCGACGCCAGGGTACATTTCCACGGCGTCGACCGCCTTGAGCGTCCATGTGGACTTGCCGAGCCGCACGTCGGCGCGATCGAGAGAGGGCCAGATCAGGAGAAGGATCTCGCGCTCGTGCTCGCGGCTCCGGAGCCGCAGTTCGTAGACAGGCGCCCCCTCCGCGCTGTCGCCGTTGGCGTCTTGATCCGGCACCCGGAACGGCGCCTCTGTCAGCTCGGCGGCAAGGAGCCGGGCGATCGCCTGCGGCGCTCCCGCGTCTGAGAGGCGCATTAGGCAGAGGCCTCGACGCAGGTTACGCCGTCCGGACCAACGATGGCCGCGTGGGTCGTTCCGGGAGGGATGTCCAGGCGATCGCCTGGACGCAGCAGAAAGTCATCGGCGCCCGGCACGACGAACGTGATACCGCCGCGGGCGCAGTAGAGCACCTTGTGATATGAGTGCGAATGGGGGCTGTAGCGGTCGTGTGGCGCGTTCGACCACCAGCTGGGCGAGAGGCCGGCCCCGGTGAGGAGCCGTTCAAGCGACTCGCGAGAAGGCGCCTCGCCATCCGGCCATGTGGTGAGAGTGGGCTGTGGCATCTGTGGGCAGTCTAGCAGGCCTCGCCTGCTGGGGCGTGCCTTCCGGCTGCACCGGCGTCCCCGCGTCACGTAAGATACAAGTGATGCGTGCCACAAACCCGCGCGCCCCCCGGCGACGCCCAGATTCAAGGAGCACGATGGCCAAAGACTCTCTCACCGTCACCGACAACCGGACGGGCCGTTCATACGAAATGCCGATCAACCAGGGCGCCGTTCGCGCCATCGACTTCCGCGAGATTAAGGTCGACGAGAAAGACTTCGGGCTGCTCGTCTACGATCCCGGTTTCACTAACACCGCGTCCTGCCGCAGCGCCATCACGCGCATCGACGGCGAGGCCGGCATCCTGGAGTACCGCGGGTATCCGATCGAACAGCTCGCGGAAAAGAGCACTTACCTGGAAACCGCCTATCTTCTGATCCACGGCGAGCTGCCCACACAGCGGCAGATGGACGACTGGCGGGAGGAGATCAAGTTCCACACGTACCTCCATGAGAACGCCAAGAAGTTCATGGAAGGCTTTCAGTACGACGCACACCCGATGGGGATGCTCGTCGGCACGGTCGCTGGGATGTCGACCTTCTATCGCGACTCGAAGGCGGTCATGGACCCGGCATCCCGGCACGACCAGATCGTCCGCCTGATCGCCAAGATGCCGACGATCGCGGCGTTCGCCTATCGGCACAACCAGGGCAAGCCCTACGTCTATCCAGACAACAGCCTCTCCTACCCCGGCAATTTCCTCTCGATGCTCTGGAAGATGTCGGAGCCGAAGTACGAACCGGACCCCGTGCTCCAGCGGGCGATGGACGTTCTCTGGATCCTGCACGCGGACCACGAACAGAACTGCAGCACGAACGCGATGCGTTCCGTCGGCAGCGCACACGTCGACCCGTACTCGGCGACGGCAGCCGCGGCGGCGGGGCTCTACGGCCCGCGGCACGGCGGCGCCAACGAAGAAGTGATCAACATGCTCCTTCGAATCGGCAACAAGGGCGCCATTCCGGAGTTCCTGAAAGGGGTGCGCGCCGGCGACGAACGGCTGATAGGCTTCGGCCACCGCGTCTACAAGAGCTACGACCCGCGTGCCCGGATCATCAAGCAGACGGCCGACGAGGTATTCGACCTGGTCGGCCACAACCAGCTCCTGGACATCGCTCTCGAACTCGAGCACATCGCTCTTGAGGACGAATATTTCATCGAGCACAAGCTCTACCCCAACGTCGACTTCTACTCTGGGATCATCTACCAGGCGCTTGGCTTCCCGGTCGGAATGTTCCCCGTGCTCTTCGCGATCCCGCGGACGTCCGGCTGGCTGGCGCAGTGGGTCGAGATGCTGACCGACGAGGATCAGCGGATCGCCCGTCCGCGGCAGATCTTCCAGGGGTCGGGCACTCGCGACTACCAGCCGATCGAAAAGCGCCGCTGATGCGAGGCGGGGAAGCCGCCTGCCGCGGACGCATGATCGTCCGCCTCAGCCTGGCCGCGCTGGTCATCGTCGCCTTCCTCGCGGCGCTACCATCTGTGGCGCGCGCCGACGAAGGTTGGGTGATCCGTTCGTTCGACGTCGAGTACGAGATCGACGAGAGCGGTGTCGTCCACGTCACGGAGGACATCATCGTCGACTTCGGGTCGCTGGAACGGCACGGGATCTTCCGCGAGATGCCGACTCTGTACTCGTACGACGAGGACAACGACCGGAGGATCTCGGTCAGCAACGTCGGCGTCGACGACGGGCAGGACCCGCGGTCGCTCACGCTGATCGGCTCGGGGTCGCGGCTGCAGATCAAGATCGGCGACCCGAACGTCCTGATCAGTGGCGAGCAGCGGTACCGGATCAGCTATCTGCTGACGGGCGCCCTCAACGCGTTCCCTGACCACGATGAGTTCTTCTGGAACGTTACCGGCAACGACTGGCCCGTGCCGATCGAGAGCGTATCCGCGGACGTGCTCGTGCCATCGGGGGGCGTATACGCCGCGGACTGCTTCGAGGGGCGGACGGGTTCGACGGAGCGCTGCCGGACGAACTATGTGGCCACCAGCGCCGCGTTCTCCGCGACGCGCGAGCTGCCGAGCGGCTCCGGGATGACGATCGTCGTCGGAATCGAGAAGGGCTCCGTGGACGTAGCGCCGCCGGTGCTGCAGCCGATCGATCCCGACGTTCTCGACGAGATCGCGGACGCGTTCGACATAACACCGTGGACGGTCAGCGCCGCGCTGGCAGCGTTGGTCGTCGGAATGGCCGCGGTTGGCCGGCAGTGGTGGATGCAGGGCCGAGATCGTTGGTACGGCGAGGTGTGGTACCTGAACGACGGCGAGAACGTGCTCGCAAAGCGCAAGCCTCTCTTCGCTCGCGAGGCGGTGCTCGTGGAGTACGAGCCACCGCCGCTGAAGAAGAACGGAAGGCGGTTGCGTCCGGCGGAGATCGGCGTTCTGATGGACGAGAGCGCCGACACTCTGGACATCACAGCGACGATCATCGACCTTGCGGTGCGCAAATACATTCGCATCAAGGAGACCACGACGAGCAGATTCTTCGGTCTCCTCAAGAGCACCGATTACGAGATTGAGCGGCTGCGGCAGGCAGACGACGATCTTCTGCCGTATGAGCGGCAGACGCTTAAGGCGCTATTCAAGGGGCAGAAGTCGACGACGGTGAAGCTGAGCGCGCTGCGCACGAAGTTCTACAAGGACCTGGCGAAGATCAAAGAGGCGCTCTACGACCAGATGGTGAAGAAGGACGGTCTCTTTCCCGGCAGCCCTACGAAGGCGCGCACGATGTACCAGATCGCCGGGGCCGTGGTCATCGCGGTCGGCGTTGCGCTGGTCGTCGGGCTGTGGTCGGTCGGTTGGGTTCTCGTCGCGATACCGGTCGTCGTGGTCGGGATCGTCTTGTTCCTGCTGGCGCCGGCGATGCCACGGCGGACAGGCAAAGGTCGCCGGCTTTACCAGCGCGCGGTCGGCTTCCGGCGGTTCATGGTGACGGCGGAGACGGAGCGGCAACGCTTCGCCGAGCGCACGAACATCTTCCACGACTACCTGCCGTACGCCATCATCTACGGCTGCGTCGACAAGTGGGCGCACGCGTTCGAGGGCCTGGGCGAGATCGAGCAACCGGGCTGGTATGTTGGCGCGCACCCGTTTGTTGCGGCGTCGTTCATCAGTTCGGTGAACGGCTTCTCGGCGAGCGTTTCGTCGAGCATCGCTTCCTCGCCGGGCGGGTCGGGCGGCAGTGGCTTCGGCGGCGGCGGTTTCTCGGGCGGTGGCGGCGGCGGTGGCGGTGGCGGCAGCTGGTAGCCGGACTCCTCGTAGCGTAGTCGTGCAAAGGTGTCGGCCCGGCGCTACGATTGCACCATGAAGCTAGACCGGCCCGTCCTCCTCTACGACGGCGACTGCCGCTTCTGCCGGTTTATGGCACGTGGCATAGAGGCGCTGGACCGGCGCCGGCGCTTCGGCTACCTGCCGTTCGCAGACGAACTGGCGCTGGAGCTCCTCGCGCCGGTTCCGGCAGATGAGAGGGAGCACAGCGTTCACCTCGCGTTTCCGGACGGCGACATCGCCAGCGCCGGCGATGCGCTGGCAGAGCTTTCGCGTGTTTTGCCCCTGGGCGGAGTCCTGACCGCCGCGGCCCACAATCACCGGCGCGTGCGCGGCGCCTTCCACTGGGGCTACGGCCTGGTCGCCGACCGGCGCGGGCAGCTTTCGAGCCTCGTGCCGGACGTGCGCGGGCCGCTGCGAAGGCCAAAGTCGTCGGCATGACGCTCGATCGTGTCTGGTCGTATGGACTAGGCGCGGCGCTCATCGTTGCCGTGCTGCTGCCGCTGGCCGGCGACCCGCGCGCTGATAGCTTTCCGCTCTCAACCTACCCGATGTTCGCCGGCCGCCAGTCATCTGAGGCGACGATTTCGCATGCCGTCGTCATCGACGCGAAGGGCGAGCGCTCGCCGCTGCCGCCGGTGGCCGTGGCTAACGACGAGGTGATCCAGGCGTTCGAGACGCTGCGACAGGCTGTGCGCCAGGGACCGGACGCGACGGCGCGGCTGTGCGCCCGCGCCGCCGACTGGTACGCGGGCCGAGACGACGGTCCGGCGCGCGTCGAGATCGTCAGCGATACGTACAACGTGGTGGCCTACTTCGAGGGCGAAAAGCAGCCGCTTTCGACCCAGGTGCACGCCTCCTGCGAGGTGCCGCGGTGACGCTGGCGGCGCGAGTCGACGGCTGGTGGCGGACGCCCGCTCCCGCGAAGCGTCTGGCCGTGCTGCGTGTGCTCGTGGGCGGCTTCGCCGTCGGCTACGTGGTGATTCGCGCGCCCAACTTTGTGAGCTACGCGAGCTTCGACGACTCGCAGTTCGCGCCTGTGGGCGTTGCGACGCTGCTCGACGGACCGTTGTCGGGCGTCGTGCTGCGCCTGCTGATAGCGGCGACCGTTGTCGTCGGAGTGGCGTTCCTGGCCGGTTGGCGGTTTCGCTTCAGCGGGCCCGCTTTCGCGCTTCTGCTTCTGGCGTTGATGACCTACCGCAACGCCTGGGGTCAGGTCTTCCATACGGAGAACATCCTTGTGCTGCACGTCCTCGTGCTGGGGCTCTCGCCGGCGGCCGATGCCATCTCGCTGGATAGCCGGGGGCGTGATGTTGCGGGAGATGAGGCGCGCTACGGTTGGCCGATCCGGCTGATGTGCGTCATCACCGTGCTTACTTACTTCATCGCGGGGGAGACCAAGCTGCGGATCGCGGGCCTGGACTGGATCACGTCCGACTCGCTGCGGAACTTCATCGCCTACGACAACCTGCGCAAGATCGAACTGGGCGACACGCATTCACCGCTCGGGGGGATGCTTGTCGGTCACGCGTGGCTGTTTCCGCCGCTTGCGGTGGCGACGCTGGCCGTCGAGCTGGGAGCGCCGCTGGCCTTGCTGGGCGGACGGATCGGGCGGATCTGGGCGCTTCTTGCCTGGGGGTTCCACGTTGGCGTCGTAGCGGTGATGGCGATCGTTTTCCCGTATTCGCTGCTTGGCATCGCGGTTGCGCCGTTCTTCGAGGTTGAACGGCTGCCTCTTCGGTTGCCAGCACGACTGACCAGGCGGCTCGCGCCGGGCGCGGCAACACGGCTGAGGTGACGTAACGGGTGGCGTCTTACAGGCGTCAACCCCCACGGATATCGCCCTTATGCCAACGACTTCTCTCGTTGACTCGCCGCCGGAGGCTCGGTTAAAATCAGCGGGCTGCATCGGGCGCACCCGCGAACACTCCGAGACACAAGATCTTGCGTAGCAACTCCCGGCAACCCTTTATCCTCATCGCCCTCGCGTCACTCGTTGCGGCCGTCGCCTTTCAGGCGAGCGGTCCATCGGCCGCCGAGGCGATTGAGGTCGACCCAGTCATCTGGCAGCTCTCGAACGACTACCCTGTGACGCTGCCCGGGGACCTCTCGCTGCCGATAAGCACGATCTACATCAAGACGCACGATGCCGCCGACTGGATGTCGATCTACGACGACCACCCGGCCGCCGTCTCCGGGCCAGCGGCGATCCGGAACTTGATCGACATCTACGGCGCGCAGGGGATCGAGGTGGCCGCCTGGTTCGTGCCGAAGGGGACGGACTACGACGCCCAGCTGCAACTGGCGCTCCAGGTAATCGACTCAGGCGTCACGGCGCTATACGCGGATCTGGAGCCATTTCCGGGGTTTTGCTTCCTGCAGTGCAGGGAGTTGGCCGAGAACCTCTGGAAACCGCTCAGAGAGCTGCGACCCGACGCGCACCTCGGTGTGATCTACGATCCGCGGCCCTGGTGGTGGGATCAGTCCGCAACGTCGGAGTGGTTCTCCGTGGCGGACTCTGCGCTGCCGATGTGCTACTGGGAGAGCTACGCTGGCCAGACGCCGTGGGGTGACGCGGCGGGCTGTGTCGTGCAGGCGTACGCGGACCTCTCGGTCCTCGCGCCCGGACGCGATCTAGCCTATCTGCCGATGCTCCAGGGCAACTCGACGGCGAGCCGCTTCGAGGAGGCCCTCGACGCTGCGGCGGGCGTCGGATCGGAACGGGTGAGCGTCTGGCGGCGAGGCGTTGTCGATACCGAGATCTGGGAGCTGATCGACGACTACTCTGAGCCGTCATACGTCCACTGCCGGCCGACGCTGGCGGACGGTTGTCTGTTCGAAGAGCTGGCAACGGGCTCGGTCTGGCTGATGCAGGCGGGCGGCCGCTTTGTGATCTCGGACCTGGGAGTGGTGGCGGGACTCGGACTCACCGAAGACGACCTGCAGCTCGTTGACGGCGCCTTCCTCTCAGCGATCCCGACTGCCCCCTCGTCCGGGGCGCTGATCACAGAGGAAGGGACAGCCGACGTCTACGTGGTCTACAACGGCACTCGTTTCCGCATGGGCGAGAGCGACTACGCTGCCCTCGGACTCGATCCCGAGGCGATCGTGACGTTACCGCTCGGCTTGCTCGACCAAGTGTCGCTGACGCCTCCGGACTTCTCGCTGCTGGTCGGGGTCTCGTCCGCGGAGGAGTATCTGGTGCTGGGCGGCACCCTGATCCCGCTGGACGAGGGCGTCTTCGCGGCGCTTGAAGAGCTTGGGATTTCTGGTGGCGCGGCGATCACTGTGCCGGATGGTGCGCTGACGGACATCCCGGTGGCAGAGATCAGGCGCGGCGACACCGACTGCAGCGGCGTCGTCGAGACGTTCGACGTACTGCAGGTCCTGCAGCTGAGTTCCGGACTGCCCAACACGGCGATCTGTCACCAGTGGGCGGACGTTAATTGCGATGGTTCGCCGGCTGGCCTCGATGCTTTGTTGATCCTCATCTTCATTGCGGCTGGCGAATCGCCGCTGCTGCCCGGCGGCTGCCCGCCGATCGGCTCGCTCAGCGTGCTCGAGTAGCCGCGAGACCGCATCTCCCCCTCAGTTGTGACTGGCGTCACGGGCGTTGCGGCAGCCTACCGTTTACGTTAGCGTCTGAATCTGCGGCGTCCTCCGATAAGCGCCCAGCAGAGGGAGAGTGAGATGCGACCAGAGCGCGTGGACTTCGGTATTTTCATGGCGCCCTTCCACCGCGAAGGGGAGAACCCAACGCTGTCGCTGCAGCGCAACCTGGAGCTGATCGAGGCGCTCGATCACCTCGGTTACGACGAGGCCTGGATCGGCGAACACCACTCGGCCGGCTGGGAGACGATCGCCAGCCCCGAGATCTTTATCGCCGCCGCTGCTGAGCGGACCAAGCACATCCGTCTGGGGACCGGCGTTGTCAGCGTGCCCTATCACCACCCGTTCCACATCGCCGATCGCATGGTGCTGCTCGATCACCTGACGCGCGGCCGCGTGATGCTCGGCGTCGGTCCGGGCGCGCTGCCCGGAGACGCCTACATGCTCGGCATCGAGCCGACGACCCAGAGGCCGCGGATGGAAGAGGGGCTGGGTGTGATCATCAAGCTGATGACGTCGGACGAGCCCGTTACTCACGTGAGCGAGTGGTTCGAGCTGCACGACGCGACGCTGCAGATGAAGCCGTATCAGCGGCCGACGATGCCGATGGCCGTGGCGTCAACTCTGAGCCCGTCGGGGATGACGGCGGCGGGTAAGCACGGCGTCGGTGTGCTGTCGGTGGCGTCGTACTCCGAGCAGGGCCTGCAGGCGCTGAAGACGCAGTGGGGCTACTGTGAGGAGGCGGCGGCGAAGGCCGGCAGGCCCGCGCCCGACCGCAACAACTGGCGAATCGTGATGCCGTTCCACCTTGCCGAGTCCAAGGAAGAGGCGATCGCCGACGTTGAAGACGGCCTGATGAGCTGGAACAACGACTACTTCGTGAACACGCTCGGCGCGCCGAACCAGTCGCCGGTGGCCTCCGGACGCGAGGCGATCGAGCGGTTGACCGGCTTCGGCGGCGTCATCGGTACGCCGGACGAGGCGGTGGCGACGATCAACAAGCTGCAGGAGGTCTCCGGGGGCTTTGGCTGCATCCTCGGCCTGGCGCACGAATGGGCGACGCGCGAGAAGACGCTGAAGAGCTACGAGCTGATGGCGCGCTACGTCATGCCACAAGTGCAGGACACGGTCACCTGGATCGAGCGCTCAGCGCAGTGGGCTCGCGACAACCAGGCGAAGTTCATGGGCGGCGCCACGAAGGCTGTCCTGCAGGCGATCGCCGATCACAACGCGGCGAAGGACGAGGCCACCGACGGCGTGGGCTTCGCGCTTCCGGGTTCGGCGTCCAGCGCCGTGCCGGCCAAGGACGAAGAGAAGGCACCGAAGTAGAATCGCGGGCCGCTAGTTGAGGCGGCCTTCTACGTCGCGGAGGAAGCTCTCCAGCTCCGGTGAGAGCTTCGAGTCCTTTGCCGGGCCGCCTGCGGATCGCTCGGCGTCGTAGGCGGCCTCCATCTCGGTGAGCCAGGCCTTGAGGCGGGTGTCCTCGGCGACGTTTTCGTCGATCGCCTCTGTCTGTCGCTCGCTCTGAACGCGCAGCTGATCGAGCGTGAGGCCGAGGCCGTATAGCCTGTCGAGGTAGCCGAGCAGCGCGTAGAGGCCGGTGTAGTCGCGCTCCAGCTGCGCGTACGCCGGCAGTTGCAGGATCACGCCCGCCGAGATCATGCCCAGCTTCTCCGCTTGCGTCGTCACGCTGGCCAGGATCGTCGTCGGACCCTCGTAGTTGCTCTCGCGGATGCCGGCGTTGCGCAGGCGCTCGCGCATCGCCTCGTCGCTGGCGCCACCGCTGGCGACGGGCGGCCGCGTGTGCGGCACCGGCGCATACATCGCGCCGATCAGCGTGTACTCGGACACCTTGAAGTGGCGGCAGAGGTCGAGGACGCCCTCCGTGTACTCGTCGCCGTTGGCGTGCGGCTCCAGCGCGTGCAGGAGGAGCCAGTCGCGTCCGTCTTTGTCGCGGGCGTGGTGGAGGCGCGTGTTGGGGATGGAGACTTCGCGCTTGCCCTCGCGGCGGAAGAGCGTCGGGCGGTAGCGGGTGAAGTCGTAGAAGTAGCCGGGGCGCGCCAGTTCCCCGACGGGCTGGCCGCCGAACGTCTCCTCAAGGAACGTGAGCGCCATCGTACCGACGGAACCGACGTCTACCCACGGTTGGAGCGCGAGCAGCATGCGAGGCTCGCTGAGCGGCGGCACGTCGATAATCTCGAAGGGGCCGACCTTTGTCACGAGGCTATTGTCGCATATGGCGAGGGATGACCATGACTTGCTGTGCCGCTGCTTCGGGGCTGTGGTGTTACTTCAGCCCGACGCGCAGGTTCTCCAGGCCGCGGAGGGTGATCTGCGCGCGGTATTGTGGGCGCTCGTCGAGGAGGCGGGCGTTGGGGAAGCGCTGGACGAAGCTGCGCAGGGCGATCTCGCCCTCGATGCGGGCGAGCGGCGCGCCGAGGCAGAAGTGGATGCCAAAGCCGAACGCCAGGTGCCGGTCCGCCGCGGAGTCGCGCTCGCCGCGGGTGATGTCGAACGTGTCGGGGTCCTCGAAGTGCTCCGGGTCGCGGTTGGCCGCGCCGATCAGGATCATGACGAACTCGCCGGCTTCGATCGTCACGCCGCCGACTTCCGTCTTCTCGATGCAGATTCGCCCGTCGAACTGCACCGGCGGGTCGAAGCGCAGGACCTCTTCGACGACGTGCGGCGCAAGCACTTCGGGCCGCTCCTGGAACTTGGCGAGCTGGTCCGGGTGCCGCAGCAGTTGAAGGATGCCGTTGCCGATCAGGTTCACGGTCGTCTCATGGCCGGCGATCAGGATCATCGTGCAGGTGGAGAGCAGTTCGCGCTCCGATAGCTTGTCGCCCTCTTCCTCGGCCGCCAGCAGCGCCGAGAGGATGTCAGGCGGCCGGTCGTCGCCGCGCCGGGCGATCAGCTCGCGGAAGTACTCGCGGGAGTCGAGGACGGCCTGTTCGCGCTCCTTCTGCAGCTCGGGCGGGACGGTGATGTCCGGGTCGAGCGAGCTGGCGAGGATACGCGACCAGATCCGGAACTGAGGCTCGTCCTGGCGCGGGACGCCGAGCATCTCGCAGATGACGCTGACCGGCAGCGGGTAGGCGAGATCGGCGATCGCGTCCATCTCGTCTTTGCCTTCGACGGCGTCGAGCAGTTCGTCGACGAGCTGCTGAACTCGCGGTCGCATCGATTCGAGGGCGCGCGGCGTGAACGCCAGGTTGACGAGCCGGCGCAGGCGCTTGTGGTCGGGCGGGTCCATGAACAGGAAGGGGCGGTCTTCGTCGTTGACGATCGAGTCGGCGCCCGAGCTCCGCTCCTGCTGGACGCCGATGAGTCCAGCGTTGCGGTCGTCGCTGCTGAAGCGCTTGTGGTCGCGGAGGATCGCCGTGGCGTCGGTGAGCCGGGAGAACGCCTTGACGCCGAACGGCGTGATGTGCACGGGGTCTTCGCGCACGAGGCGGCTGTAGACCGGGTAGGGGTTCTCGCGAAAGGCGGGGTCGAGCGGGTTGAAGATGATCGGCTGCTGGTCTGTTGTCATTTGAGTCCCTCCGGCGGTCGGTTAGCCGCTGGGGGAATTATCGCACAGGCGCAGGCGGCTGCCGTGATGGGAGTCACATGGGTGCCGGCTGAAGGCGCTGGCCCCGACTGATGCGAGCCGACGCTATAATGCTTGTGTCGGTCATGCGGTTCCAATCGCTCGTTGTCTATGCTCTCGTGCCAGGGTTCGTGCTGATGTTCGCGATGATCATTGGCCTGAGCCAGGCCTCAGTACGCGGCGAGGAGCCCACCGCACCGCCGACGCCGTCGCCGGTGCCGGAGATCGGGCAGGGCGACGTCAACTGCACGAACTTCTGGGGCCAGGGCGGCGGCGTCGCGGCGGATGATGCGCTGGCGCTACTGCTATATCTGGGAGGTGTCCCACAGGGGCCGTTCCCGCCGTGTCCGCCCATTGGCTTCGTGAAGCAGAGTAGCGTGTTCGGCGATGTGAATTGCGACGGCATGATCGACGGGCATGACGCTCTGCTGGTGATCCGGCACTCTGCGGGCCTGCCGACCCACGCTCACCAACAGCAGCCTTGCCCGCCGATTGGCGCGTGGCCGGCTCCTGGGACGTAAGCGTCTAGACGCCGTTGGCGATTTGCGGGTCGAGGCCCACGAAGGACGCCAGGAACTCACGGCGCTCCTGGATGCGCTGCTGCACGCGCCGGTCGTATTCTTCGGTGCGGCCGAGGCGTTCGAAGGCGAGTCGTGGGTGGGCCATCTCTTCGTCGAGGCCGGGCAGGCCCTTCGGGACTTCGTAGCCGAAGTCCGGGTCTCGCTCCCACTCGACGCCGCCCTCGGCGATCGCCGTCAGGCAGATGCTGGAGTCGGCGACCTTGATCTTCTTCGAGTGAGGGCCCTCGTGCTCGACCACCCAGCCGGTGTTCATCAGGTAGACGTCGATCGGGTGTGACTGGAGCAGTTCGTGGAAGCGGTTGCCCTGCTTCTCGTCCGACATCGGAGAGAACGGGTTCGTGCCGGGGATACGCAGCGCCTTGCCGGCTTCCTTCTTGCCGCCGGCGCTCGTCCCCGTCGTCTCGCCGAGCATGAAGTAGGCGGCGGCCTGCTTCTGCGAGAGCCTGGCCAGCGCGGGAACGATTCCCTGGTCGCGGTTCAGGATCACGATCGCGGACACTGGCGGGATGTTGCGGGCGTCCTCGAGGCGTCCCAGCGCCTTCAGTGGGAACACAGCGCGGCCGTTCTGCGTGTACGATTTGTTGAAGAAGTCGAGGTTCCCGTCGTCGTCGATGTAGACGTTCTCAAGGTACGAGATCGGGCTCGTAACGGCGGCGAAGATCTCGGGCTCGTGCTCTGCTGAGAGGGCGAATGTCTTGGCGAAGCAGCCGTTTTCGGAGCCGTGGATAATGCCACCGGGCATGAGAGCGATGAAGTCGTCCTGCACGGGCTTCGATTCGCCCTGGCGGCGGAACGTCGAGGTGGTCTTGCCGGTGCCGGAGAGGCCGATGATGGCGATCGTCTTCAGGCCGCTGGCCGTCTGCACGACCTTACAGCCGGCGTGCATCGCCAGGCCGCCCAGGTCGTAGACGATCTTGTTCCACATCCTCAGGCCGCCCTTCTTCGACTCGCCGAAGTAGTCGGAGTTGATGACGCGGGTGACGCCGTTGTCGAGATCGACGGCGATGCAGCGGTCGTCGGGGTATCCTTCGGCGACCAGGTTCGGAGTGTCGATGACGGTGACCTCCGGCTCGCCGCTCTTGCGCTGGAAGTAGAGGAACTTCTGCATGCCGGCGACGTTGGCGTTGCGGCGCTCGATGATCAGGCGGGCGGCGGTCTGGACCTTCGGCGCGTTGGAGATGTAACCGTCGATGACGATCATCTCCTGGCCTCGGATGTACTCGTTCTGCAGGTTCGAGATGCGCTCGTACTCGTCGCGGGGCATCGTCTGTACGCCGCGAAAGGCCTCAGGATGATCGGTGACGATGTAGGTGGAGCCGGCGGAGCGGGAGTCGACGCGGGTGGCGACATCAAGGTTGCCGAGCACCGTGTAGTGGGCGTTCTCCATCTCTGCGGTGAGTTTGCGGAGGTCCTTGTGTGACGGATTGTCGAGGATCGCCGCGGCGTCGATAGCGTAGGCCGATTGTTTGATTGATACCATCTATGGCTCCCGTGCCCCTATTAACGCAAGGTTAATAGCTCGCGCGCGTCGACACAACCGCCAGTGGGCCTGATTTCGATGGGATTCCCAAATCACAGCCCTAAATGAGAGACGCAGCGCCTGGCTTTCCCGTTGCTGACAGGCGCAGACGGAGACTGTCGCTGCCGTGCTTCAGCCTAGCTCACTCAAGCGCTGTCCCGCTTTCCCGGACGGCGGATCCCGACCGGCATGCGGCCGCAACCGTGTAAGTTTCGGCGATCAGTCGGTCTCGCTAACGTTGCTGTCCGCTGTGGGTGAAGCTGCGTCGGAATTCCCTGACGGAGAAGGTGCTGACCCCGTGTCTGGTGTCTCGATTGGTTTCGCAGGTAGCGGAGTTGCATCGATAGGAGTCGCGACTGGAGTGCTATTGAAGGGAATAGACTTGGGCGCGAGCATGAGCTGAACTATGCTCACGCCGTCGGGAGCATCCTTGTGAGTTAAGGGCACGATAATACTCAAGCGCAAGTCATCTCGGACGAACGACCAGATCACCCACTCCGAGTGAGCGCCCTCCTTATCGGAGACTTCATTGTATGGCGCATTCTCTTCCTCCCAGCCGTCCTTCGGGAGCTCCTCTGCAAAGAAGGACAGGACTTCGTCCAGATTCGTTCCAGCGGTGACATTGAACCTGTTTGGAGGTTCTTGCCGGTTGAGCCGCCGCGAGAATAACCAGTGTCCTTAGCATCAGACTGGAGAAAGATGGGGAGGCCGTCGAGTACCTGGACTAACTCCGCAGGCGGCGCTCCACCGCCCCCGAGACCTGGGCCGTCAGGCGTAGATGTGTCTGCTGACTCGCCTGTGCTGCTCGAACACGCGACTACAAGCAGAACGATAGCAGACAGCGATAGTAGGGCTAGTAGGCGCGACCTTATTGTGGCCATGTTGGCAGAACTCCTGACTCACCCGACGGTGAACTCAGCATTGTGACCGAAGGCCCTGGTAGATGGTTCGTCCGATGTCACCCAGCGGAAAGGCCGTATTCAGACTTTGGTAGAAGTTGTAGGGCCTGTAGCAGGCATATCCGTCAATCGTCCCAGAGTAGTCGGTATTCCACATCTCGATATGGACATGGACGCCCGATGCTGAGCCGACCTGATAACAGCCGCCTACACCTGTCCACCACTCTGACGCCCCTAAGCTCGTGTTTGATCCGATCCATTGTCCCGGCTGCACGGCGACGTTGTTTAAATGGCCGAAGGCATACCAGCCTTCCCATCGTCCATTAGTGTAAACATCGACGAAAACCGTTGATCCGCCTTCGTCTCTGCTATATGCTGAGCAAGTTTGCGTTATAGCCCAAACTTGAGCCGTTACGTTGGCACCTGGAGTTCCTATACCTACTGCCCCAAACTTTATCGATGTTCCTTCGTACGCGTAATAGTCCGTCGCCCAGTCCCCACCTGGCCCGTCTGGATATCCGCCCCCATTGCAGTAGCCCGAAGAGAAGGATTGGTTGTGGACGCCCGACACGAACGGCTCGCATGAGACCAAATGATGAACCGCAGGATTGGGGTTGTCGGGATTAGGAGGGATATTTTGTGCCCAGTGGCCCGTGGCAGGTGCCATTCCAACTGTGTACAAGTCTCTGGTCAGCCATGACTGATTACTCTGACCATTACACGACCAAGGTATGACCGCTTCAAGGTCGTCCGTCCCGGCGTAGCGCACGTCAACACAGAGGTTTCGATACGGATTGTATATCTGCCCATAATTGCCTGGCGACGCTAGTTGGAACTTCTGGTCATTGTTTGAGGAGCTGCACCACTGTTGCTTCAGCTGCCCATTCACTTCCCCAATATCCAGGCACTTTAGACTATGCATGAACCTAATCCTGGATAGACCTCCACCCATATCTTCGATTGAAACGCTCTGATTTGCGCCACCATGGCAAGTGTACTGAATGATGTTTGCACCGGACTGGGTGCTGGCACCTGTTACGTCCATGCACTTGCCGCTGTGCTGAGCGACCAGGATATCCACCTGATCTGAAAACGCCGACGCGCGTCCGCCGAAGGATAAGAGCGCGAGGAGAGAGACCCCGACGAGCGTGACCATTACACGGGGGGCACTTTTAGCAAGTCGTGATGGCATTGGGAGATGCCTCCGCTGCTAAGCTGTGGCTAGATTGTAGGCGGGACTGCCAAGCGTGGCAAGTGTGTGCTCTACCCCAGCTGTTGAAGCTTTGCCTCCGCCTCGCGGACAGCCGCCTTGAACGCGCCCCGCGCCATCAGCGACCGTTCCTCGGCGGTGCGCTCCGTGAACAAGTCTCGCCAGAGCTCCCAGGCCTCTTTGTTGTCGGGCTCGCCTTTACGCACGAAGTCGACGAGGTGGCAGGCGATCTGCAGGTCGCCGTCCTCGCGTGCCTTGCGCGCCCGGTCGAGGATCGGCGCTGCGCCCGTCGCGCCGACGAGCACGGCGGCGACGTCGTGGCTGTGCGCCGGGAGCATGTCGGCGGCGTCGCCGTTCCACCAGCCGCCGTATAGCCGGTAGACGTTGCGCGCCACGAATTCGGGATGGTCGTAGATCGGTTGCAGCCAGGGCTTGTCCGTCGCCGGCCAGTCCATATCGCGGATGATGTCCTCAAGCCACTTGCCGCCGTTCATGCCGGCGACGACCTGGTCGTGGACGGAGCGCAGGAGGTGCGCCGTCGAAAGGAGGGCCTCTTCGATCGTCCCTTCGTCGGAGATGGCGGGGCCGTGGCCGGGCAGGAGGTGCAGCGGCTTCTTCGCGGCCATCTTCTCAAGCGCATCGGCCCAGTCTCTGGCGTAGCGTTGGACCTTGTACGGGTTGCCGGCGTTGGGCGAGCACCAGACGAACGTGTCGCCCGTGCAGAGGACGCGGTTGTCCGGACACCAGACCCAGGTCTCGTCGTCTGTCTCGCCGCGGGCGTGGTGGAACTCGAACGTCATGCCAGCGATGCGCGTCTCCATGCCCTGGTCGTAGGTGACGTCGGGGTAGGTGAGCGCGGCGTTGGTGAACGGCTTTGTTGCCGGCGGTAGGTTGAATTGGATCGTGTTGATGTGGTCGTTGTGCGCGGCTGTCAGCCGGTAGCGGTCGAAGCGCGGTGCGACGTCGCGATGGCCGATGATGCGGGGCCGCCGGTCGCCGCGCTCAGCGGCCGCGGCGATGATCGTGTCGGCGCCTGTGACGTGGTCGACGTGGCCGTGGGTGTAAACGACGGCTTCGACCGGGGCCTTCGAGTAGTTGTCGCGGAGATCCTGCAGCATGCGTCCGGTGAACCGCTCCTGTGAGGTGTCGATGAGCAGCACGCCGTCGTCGCCCGTAAAGGCTGTGACGTTGGCGAACGACGAGAGGAAGACCGCTCCCTCGGCGACCTGCTTCGATGGGCCGAGGTAGAAGAACGCTGCTTGCTCCGGCGGCAGGTCTCGAGCGGACGCCATGTCGATCTGTTGGTTCTGGGACTGCTGTGTCATTGGGGGCACCCTCCGCTGTCTGGAATGGCGCCAGTATATCGCGGTGGGCCGAGGCAGCGTTTCTTGGCGCACCCTGGCCTGCGATAATTGAGTGAATGCGACCTCCCCTCGTTGCTGTCCTTCTCGCGTGCGTCGTCGTCTTCGTCGCTTGTGGCGGCGACGCAGGCTCAAGCGAGCCGTCGATCGCTACGCCTACGCCGACGATCGACTTCGCGGCGGAGGCGCGGCGTCTTGTCGTCGACGCCGTCTTCAGCGCCGAGGACCTGCCGGGCTACGAGAGGCCGGGTGCCGACGGCCTGCAGTCGCAGGCTGGCCTCAGCGATGCGTGCGACATCTTCGACCCGGATGTCGTCTTCGCGGACGCCGTCGCGACGGCGGCCTCAGGCGCCTACGTGGGCGTCCTCGACGATCAACTCGTGAACCTCGCCGGCGTTTATCGCACGGTCGAAGACGCAAGCGCGGCCTTGGCGCAGACGCAAGGCCTCAGGGAACGCTGCGAGGATGAGTTCGAGGCCGCAGTGGAGCAGGTGGCCCTCGACTTCCTCGATGGTTTTGGGATCGACCTCGGTTTATTCTCCACGATCGAGGTTGCGATCATTGATCTCGACCCGACGGCGGTCGGCGATGAGGCTGTGGGATACCGGATGAATGTGAACGTGAATCTCATCCTCACGAGCCAGCAGTACAACCTCGACGCTATCGTCGTCCGCGAGGGAAGAGTCGTGGGCGCTCTCATCTATGGGCGCTTCGGGCAGCCTGACGATAGCGTCGAGACAGAGCTTCTAAGGCTGATGGCGGGTAAGCTGTCAGCAGTGAACGCATCGCTACCGGAGTAACCGCTGGAGCACGAGACTACCGCAAGAGCGTCGACGGCCGGCTGGCTTCGGCGGTCGGTTTCGTATGCGCGCTACGTCGCTCAGTTAGCGATCGCGGTGGCGCTCCTGGGCCTCCTCCTCTGGCGCGTTGATGTCGCCTCAGTGCGGGACGAGCTTTCCGGCGCGACGCTCTGGTGGCTACCGCTGGCGGTCACCGCCAACCTGGTGTCGGACTACTTCCGGGCGATCCGCTGGCGCCAGTTCTTCCTGCCGATGAAGGCGGTCAGCGTGCGCTTCCTCTGGGGGGTTGCGATCCTCGGCGTCGCTTGCAACCTGGCGCTGCCGTTCCGCGCGGGCGAGTTCGTTCGCATGCAGGTGCTGCGCCGCCGCACCGGTCTTGAGCTGGCGCAGGTCGTCGCCACCGTCTTCTCCGAGAAGCTGATGGACACCGTGGCGTTCAGCGCGTTCCTGGTGATCGGCCTGTTGGCGTTTCCAGAGGCGCGCTACCTCTGGCCGCTGGCGGCCGTGTACGTTGCGCTCCTCGTGGTGGGTGTCGCCGGCGCGCGCTGGCTGTCGTCAAAGATGGACGAGGGTTCGCTGGCGACGCAGCCAGAGGGACATCTGCGTATTGTGGTCACCGGACAAGTACGCTCCTTCAGCAGCGGCCTGAAGGCGTTCCGCAGCAAGCGATCACTGCTCATCGTCTCCTCCTGCTCGCTCGCGGCGTGGATGTGCGAGGCGACGATGTACTGGGCGGCGGGCCAATCGATCGGGCTTGAGCTGAGCCCGGCGTTCTACCTGCTCCTGGTCGTGGCCGCGACGGTGGCGGTCTCGGTGCCGATTACGCAGGCGGGGCTCGGCGTCTACGAAGTCGCTCTGACGAGCCTGCTCGTGGCGTTCGATGTCGATAGGTCGCAGGCGATCGCATTCGCCATCTATGCCCACGCGATCCTCGCAGTACCGTACCTCGTAGTCGGTCCGCTGGCGGCGCTCGCGATGCGTATCAGCCTCCGCGACGTGCTCTTCCTGCGGGGTGGCCGCGGTTTCGCCGAGTAAGAGCGGGCGACGCCTGTTAACGGCTAGCGGCCCGGTTCACGCGTGGACGCAGATCACGCGGTCGCGTCCGGCGAGGTCCGGCCGGACCTCGACTTCTGCCTCGGGAAACGCCTCCTTAGCGAGCGTGCGCGCGCTGGCGCCCTGGCGGTCGCCGATCTCTGCGAAGAGCGCCCCCTTGCGGGCGAGTTTCTCCGGCGCCTGCCGGAAGAGACGCCGGATGTAGCGCAGGCCGTCGCCGCCGCCGTCGAGGGCCCTGCGGGGCTCCCATTCGCGGATCTCCGGCGGCGTCGCCAGCCAGTCCGCGGTCGTCACGTATGGCAGGTTGGCGGCGATGACGTCGGCTCGCAACTCAACCGGAAGAAGGGTGTCGCCCTCAACGAACTCGATGCGGGCCGCCACGCCGTGCCGCCGGGCGTTGCGGCGGGCCAGCGCAAGGGCGCGCTTCGAGACGTCCGTCGCGATGACGCGCGCCTTCGGCAGCTTGTACGCGAGAGCGATAGCGATCACGCCTGAGCCCGTTCCCACATCCACGGCCGTGAAGCGGTTGTTCGCGTAGCGGTCGCGCGCGAAGTCGATGGCCAGTTCGACGAGCGTCTCGGTTTCTGGCCTCGGAATCAGAGTGGAGCGGGCCACCTCGAACTCCATTCCGAGGAACTCCTTGTGGCCGATGATGTAGGGCGTTGGTTCGTGCACCAGCCGGCGGCCGAGGAGGCGCTGGTAGTAGTCGCCGGAGCGAGTGGGCAGTTCGTCCTGGAGGCGCTGGTAAAGGCGCACGCGGTCTGTCCTGAGGGCGTGCATGAGAAGCAGTTCAGCCTCCAGGCGCGCTTCGTCGCTGCCGGTACCCTGGACGAGGCGCGTTCCGCGACGCAGCGCCTCCGAGATGATCACGCTTCGCCGATAGCCGACGCCTCCAGCAGCTGTTCTTGCTCGCGTTGCTGTAGTACGTGGATGACGTCGTCCAGCTCGCCGTCGAGGAGTCCTGGCAGGTTGTGCCGGGTGAAGCCGATGCGGTGGTCGGTCATCCGGTCCTGCGGGAAGTTGTACGTGCGGATCTTCTCCGCGCGGTCGCCGGAGCCGACCTGCATACGTCGTGTCGACTCGATCTGTGCGCGCTGCTCACGCTGCTTGATGTCAAGCAGGCGGGCGCGCAGCACGGCCATCGCCTTCGTCCGGTTCTTGAGCTGGGATCTCTCGTCCTGGCAGGTGGCGACGATGCCGGTGGGAATGTGCGTGATGCGCACGGCGTTGTCGTTCTTCTGGACGCTCTGGCCGCCCGCACCGCCGGCGTTGAACGTGTCGAGGCGCAGGTCCTTGGGGTCGATCTCGATGTCGACTTCGTCGGCCTCCGGGAGGACGGCGACCGTGGCTGTCGAAGTGTGGATGCGGCCCTGTGTCTCGGTTTCGGGGACACGCTGGACACGGTGAACGCCGCTCTCGTACTTCAGCCGGCTGTAGGCGCCGTCGCCGTGCACCGCGAAGACGATCTCCTTGAAGCCGCCGATGTCGCTGCCGTGGGCTTCGAGCACTTCGGTCTTCCAGCCCTGGCGCTCCGCGTAGCGGCTGTACATGCGGAAGAGGTCGCCGGTGAAGAGCTTCGCCTCCTCGCCTCCGGCGGCGCCGCGTATCTCGACGATGACGCTCTTCTCGTCGAACGGGTCCTTGGGGACCAGCGCGACGCGGAGCTCGTGCTCGAGCTCGGTAACTCGCTTCTCGTTCGCTTTGATATCCTCACGTGCCAGCGCAACGAAGTCGTCGTCTCCACCTTCCGCGACGATTTCGCGCGCCTGAGTGAGGCTCACCTCTATCTCGCGATACTCATCGGCGATGCGGACGATCTTGCCCAGCGCTGTGTGCTCTCGGGCGAGCACCTCCACCCGCTCGTAGTCGTTGACGACTTCCGGGCGGGCCATTTCGGCGGCGAGCTCTTCGTGCCGGGCGCGAATTGAACCGAGTTTGTCCCACATGGTGCTACTCTCAGACATACACAGAGCCCCGTTTGGGGCCCGTCAGCTAAATTATATCACCGGCGGGCCGCTGTGACGGCTGTTTGAAGCAGGCCGGAGGGCGGTTACGCCTGCACGTGAGCTGCGACGTCGCCGATCGGCACGGTCTCCTGGGAGCCGTCGGCCAACCGCTTGAGCGTGACGCTGGCGGATTCGAGTTCGCGGTCGCCGATGATTGCGGCGTAGGCGGCGTCGAGGGAGCTTGCGTGGCGCATCTGCGCCTTGAGCGAGCGGGTGCTGTCACCGACCAGCGCTGAGATGCCGCCACGGCGCAGGTCAGAGGCTAACTTAAACGCGAAAACGCGCGCCGCTGCCGAAGCGCAAACGACGAAGACGTCCAGCTGTGAGGCGCTGGGCAGAGGCACGTCCTGGCGCTTCATGTTGAGGATGATCCGCTCGATCCCCGTTGCGAAACCGACTCCCGGGGTGGGTCTGCCACCGAGCTGCTCGATCAGGTGGTCGTAGCGTCCGCCGCCGCCGACCGTGCTCTGGCCGCCTTCCTCCTCCGGCTGCACTTCGTAGACGGTGCGCGTGTAGTAGTCGAGGCCTCGCACGAGGCGCGGATTGACGACGTGCGGGATGCCAAGCGCCTCGACATAACCGCTCACCTGCGAAAAGTGATCGCCGCAGGCGTCGCAGAGGTAGTCCGTGAAGGCTGGCGCGCCGGCGATGACGTCCTGGCACTCGGCGTTCTTGCAGTCGAGCAGGCGCAGTGGATTACGCTCGACGCGCGCCTGGCAGTCGCGGCAGACACGGTCCAGCTTGTCCGCGTAGTAGTCCCGCAAAGCCTCGAGATAGCGCGGGCGGCAATCGGCGTCTCCGATCGAGTTCAGGTTGAGCGTGAGCCCGGTGAGGCCAAGCTCCTCGTACAGCCGCCAGAGTATCTCGATCGTCTCAGCGTCCGCCGAGGCCGAGGCGTCGCCGATGGCTTCGATGCCGAACTGGTGGTGCTGGCGAAAGCGCCCGGCCTGAGGGCGGTCGTAGCGGAAGATCGGCGTGATGTAGAAGAGGCGCACCGGCTGTGGCTGGTTGTGCATACCGTGCTCGATGTAGGCACGGCAGACGGGCGCGGTCCCCTCCGGGCGCAGGGCCAGCTCCTGGTCGCCCCGGTCCTTGAACACGTACATCTCCTTCTGGACGATGTCCGTCGTGTCGCCGACGGTGCGCTTGAACAGCGCTACGTCCTCGAACATCGGCGTGTCGATCTGAGCGTAGCGGAACTTCCCGCATAGCCGTTCCGCCGTGTCGCGCACGTAGTCCCACCACGGCTGTTCGTCGGGAAGGATGTCCTGTGTGCCGCGTGGCGCCTGGATGTCTGGCGTCATGAGACGAGGATAGCAGCGCGGGGCCGCTAGGGGCAGCCGAAGACGCAACCGCGGCGAGCATCCGGTGCTAAACTTGGAGTACATATGACGATTGCTGACGAGGAGAAGCTGGGGCAGCCTCTCCTTGACCGCGTGGCCGAGTATCTGCCGGCCAAGGGGCAGGAGCTGGTGCGCGACGCGCTGCAATTCGCGACCGAAGCGCACGCCGGCCAGACGCGCAGGAGCGGCGACCCGGTGATCACTCACCCGCTTGCGGCGGCGGAAGCGATCGCCGCGCTTCAACTGGATGCGGCAACGATCGCCGGGGCGCTCCTGCACGACGTGCAGGAGGACTGCGGCGTCCAAAACTCTGAGATCGAGAAGCGTTTCAGTCCCGAAGTGGCGCTGATGGTCGAAGGCGTCACGAAGCTGGGCCAGATATCCGGGCAGGCGGCCGACACCGACGTGGCCGACCAGCGCATGCAGGCGGAAAACTTGCGCAAGATGTTCCTGGCGATGGCCCAGGACCTGCGCGTGGTCATCATCAAGCTGGCCGACCGTCTGCACAACATGCGTACTCTCTGGGCGCTGGACCGCGACGACCAGGTGCGCATAGCCCGAGAGACGATGGAGATCTACGCGCCGCTGGCGGCACGGTTGGGCATCTGGGAGATCAAGTGGCAGCTGGAGGACCTGGCGTTTCGTCACCTTCAGCCCGAAATGTACAAGCGCGTCGCTCAGATGCTCGACGCCAAGCGCGCTGCGCGCGAGCAGTATGTGACGGAAG
>JADFKG010000116.1 GCA_022565075.1 Chloroflexota bacterium
GTCTACCTTAATCTTCTTGCCCATCTGCCAGTTCGGGTGGCGCAGCGCTTGCTCCGCCGTCACGCGTTCCAGCTCATCCGGCGGCAGGTCCCGCAAAGCGCCGCCCGAAGCCGTGATGATCAGCCGCTCGACGGACTCCGTGGCCTCGCCCCAGAGGCACTGCCAGATCGCCGAATGCTCCGAGTCCACCGGCCGCAGTTCAGCGCCGTGACGCCGCGCCTCTTCCGTCACGATCTGACCCGCCATCACCAGCACTTCCTTGTTCGCGATGGCGATCGCCTTGCCCGCGCGCGCCGCCGCCAGCGACGGCCCCAGCCCCGTCGCGCCCACCGTCCCCACGACGACGACGTCCACGTCCGGGTGCGCGGCCATCTCTTCCATGTCCGCCCACTCCGCTCTGATCGGGTCGCCGCCGATCCGCTCGCGAAGGTAGTCCGCCTCCCGGTCGGAGCAGATCAGCCTCGGCTTGAACTCGCGCGCCTGCTCTTCCAGCAGCGTGACGTTGCGCCCAGCGCTCAGCGCAACGACGCGGAAGCGGTCGGGGAGCGAGCGGATAACGTCCAGCGTCTGCCGGCCGATGGAGCCGGTGGAGCCGAGGATAGCGACGCCGGTGGGTCTCATTGGGAGGTGGGAAGAGATAGGCGCGAGAACCGGGTCATAGAACGACCCATATCGCGAAATAGTATACCAGAGGCACCGTGAACAGCAGCGAGTCCAGCCGGTCCAGAAAGCCGCCGTGACCAGGCACAAGGTCGCTCGTGTCCTTGACGCCGGCGCCGCGCTTCACGAACGACTCCGCCAGGTCGCCGATGACCGCGAACGGCGGGAAGACAACACAGAGCAGGACGAGCTCTGCGGTGCTCATCGGCAGATCAAGAACCATGCCCAGGGCGAACACACTGGCGAAGCCGCCGATCATCGCCGCCGCGGTGCCCTCCAGCGTCTTGCCGGGGCTGATGCGCGGCGCCAGCTTGACTCGCCCAAAGAGGCGCCCCGCGGCGTAGGCGAAGGTGTCGGTGGCCCAGGTGCCGAGGACTGCCAGCAGTACCCACCTGGCGCCGTCATCGAGATCGCGCAGCAGCACGACGTGCGAACCAAGGAAGCCGACGTAGGCGACGGCTGTGGCCGCGGCGACCCAGCTTGCGAAGTCGCGGGGTGGGTCCGCGCGCAGCATGGCGACGACGAGCGTCAGCGCGACCGCCGCCGCGATCGCCCCGCTCCACTCGTCGATCCCGGCCTCCGCCCCCGCCACTATGAGCCCGACTCCCGCCGCTGCCGTCAGCGCCAGCGGTCGTGGGCGCCAGAGCGGTCGCGATTCGTCCGAGCGGTCGGCGAGGGCGCAGAACTCGAGGCTGGCGAGGGCGAGGATGGCGCCGGCCACGATGGCGTAGACGATCCCGCCGAGCAGGATCACGCCGACGATTACGGGTATGCCTAAGGCCGCTGTGATGAGCCGCTGCGCGAGCATCCCGCGCGGCTACGCCCCGTTGCGGCCGTTCTGGACGGGCGAGCCGGCCCCGTTGCCGCCAACGTGACCGTTTCCTGCGGCCGCATCGGTTTCGTCGGGCAAGAGGCTGCCGAAGCGTCGTCGCCGGCGGCCGTAGGCCGTCAGCACCTCGTCTACGTGCGTGACGCTGAAGTCTGGCCAGTAGTCGTCCACAAAGAATAGCTCCGAGTACGCGCCCTGCCAGAGCAGGAAGTTCGAGATACGCATCTCGCCGGCCGTACGGATGATCAGGTCGGGGTCTGGCAGGCTGTTGGTAAAGAGATAGCGGGAGAACAGCGCGTCGTCGATCCCCTCGGCCGGAACGCCGTCAGTGACGATCGCCCGCACCGCCTCCACGATCTCCGCCCGGCCGCCGTAATTGAAGGCGATCGAGAGCGTCATGCGGTCGTTGTTCTTCGTCAGTTCGATCGCCTGTCGCACCTGTTTCTGCAAGCTGTCCGGAAGCGGCCCAGGGTCGCCCAGGTGCAGGAGCTTGATGCCGTTCTCGTGCATGTTCCCCACCTCACGCTTGAGGAACATGGAGAGCAGGCGCATCAGGCCCAGCACTTCGTAGCGGGGGCGGTCCCAGTTCTCAGTCGAAAAGGCGTACAGCGTGAGATACGAAACGCCGTAGTCGCTGAGGCGCTCGATGATCTGGCGGATGTTTTCCGTGCCGGCGCGGTGTCCGGCCAGCCGCGGCTTCCCCCGCTGCCGGGCCCAGCGGCCGTTGCCGTCCATGATGATGGCGACGTGGGTTGGCACCCGTTCCAGGGCTAGCGGCGGTGGCGCCTGCGGGGCCGTCTTCTTGCGGGGGAGACGAAGAGAGGGGGCCATATTTCTCACCAGTATAGAACGTGAAAGGGCCAGCCGCGATTCGCCCTGTGCCTCAGACGGTCAGGACTTCCTGCTCTTTTTCTTCGCCCGCCCTGTCTACGTCCGCCACGTGCTCGTCCGTTACCTTCTGCAGCTCCTGCTCAGAGCGGTGCAGATCGTCCTGCGAAATCTCGCTGTCGTGCTCAAGCTTGCGCAGGTGGTCGTGCACGTCTCGCCGCACGTTGCGCACCGCCACACGCGCGTCTTCCACTCTCTTGCGCACCTGCTTCGCCAGCTCCTTGCGCCTCTCTTCCGTTAGCGGCGGGATCGCCAGGCGGATCACCTGACCGTCGTTCGACGGCGTCAGGCCGATGTCCGACTTTTGGAGCGACTTCGTGATGTCGCCGACGGCGCCTTTGTCGTAGGGCTGGATCAAGATCATCTTCGGGTCCGGCGTGCTGATCGTCGCCAGCTGGTTGAGCGGGGTGGACGTGCCGTAGTAATCAACCTTCACGTGCTCCACGATGCCGACGGTGGCGCGCCCGGTGCGCACCGTCGCCAGTTCGTGTTGCAGCGCCTCGACCGCGCTGCTCATCCGCGACTTGGCATCGCTAAGCTGTTCTTGCACCATCATCCGTTCCTTTCAGGCACGCTACGTACTGGTCGCCGAGGCCTCTTGAAGCACCGACTGTTCGTTGCTCACCAGCGTTCCGATCTTTTCGCCCGCGGCCGCGCGGACGATGCTATCGTCCCCGCGCAGGTCGAAGACGAGGATGGGCAGATCGTTCTCCATGCAGAGGGTCAGCGCCGTCGAGTCCATCACCTGCAGCCGCAGGTTCAGCGTGTCCAGGTAGGAGATCTTGAGGAACCGCTTTGCCGAAGGGTTCTCGTTCGGGTCGGCTTCGTAGACGCCGTCCACGTCCTTCTTCGCCATCAGGAGCACTTCGGCGTCGGTCTCGATCGCGCGCAGGGCCGCCGTCGTGTCGGTCGTCATGTAGGGGTTGCCTGTGCCCGCTGCGAAGAGGACGACGCGCCCCTTCTCCAGGTGCCGCATCGCCCGCCGGCGGATGTACGGCTCGGCCACCGCCGTCACGGTGATCGCCGACTGCGTGCGCACGTCGACGCCGGCGCGTTCCAGCGCGTCCTGCAGAGCAAGAGCGTTGATGATCGTCGCCAGCATCCCCGCGTAGTCGCCCGTGACGCGGTCCATGCCCGCCGCTTCAGCGGTCGCGCCGCGGAAGATGTTGCCGCCGCCGACGACGATCGACATCTTCGTGCCGGTCTCCTGCACCTTCTTTATCTGGCTGGCGATGCCGTTCAGCGTTTCGGGGTCGATACCGTAGGGCTGTTCGCCCTGCAGCGCCTCGCCGCTGAGCTTCAGGAGTATGCGTTGATAGACAGGATCCTTGGTCATGGCGGTGGGAGCCCGAATCGACCGGGGGAAGGCGCTGTGCGCAGTCTACAGGCAGCGGGGTGCGGTTGGCCAGTCCGCCGGCCGCTAACCACGGATGGCAAACCGATAAACAGCGCGGCTGTCAGGGACAGATCCGCTTATGCGTTCAGCGAATCCGTTGACAGCCGCAGCGGATATGTCGTGTCCGGGGCCCGCCGGGCCGCCTACTTGGCGCCCAGCTCGAAGCGGGCGAAGCGCTTGATGCGGATGTTCTCGCCCGTCCTGGAGATCGCTTCCCGCACCAGGTCCGCAACCGTCTTCGACTCGTCCCGCAGGTACGGCTGCTCGAGCAGGACGACTTCCTTCGGGTCCTCGTCGCTGTCCGCCGGCAGGTCTTCGATCGAGACGTACTTCGGCTGAGCGCCGCCGATCTGCAGGGCGATCGCCGCCACCAGCTCCTTGAAGTCGTCCGTGCGCGCCACGAAGTCGGTCTCGCAGTTGACCTCCACGAGCGCGCCGACGCGCTGGTTGTGGTGGATGTAGGACTGGACGAGGCCCTCCGCGGTCTCGCGGTCCGCGCGCTTGGTGGCGGCGGCGAACCCGGCCTCGTTGAGGATCGCCTTCGCCTTGTCGATGTCGCCCTTGGCCTCATCGAGCGCGTTCTTGGAGGCGAGCATGCCGGCGCCGGTCTGTTCGCGCAGCTTCTTAACGTCTTCAGCGGAAATTGCCATGTGAGGTATCGCTCCCGGGGAAATTGGCTGGGTTATTCGGTCTTGCTGTCGTCTTCGGACGCCGTCTTCGCGTCGTCCGCGCCGGCTTCGGCCTCGCCTTCGTCTGCCTTCGCGTCGTCCGCGCTGGCTTCGGCCTTGCCCTCCGCCGCTTCTTCGGCAGGCGCCTCGGTAGCAGGTTCCGCCGCCGCCGTCGCCTCTGGCTCCGCGGCTGGAGGCTCGGCTTCGGTCGCCGGCGTTGCGGCCTCGGCGGCTGGAGCGTCTGCTGCCGCTTCAGGCGTTGGCTCTTCGGCGGCTGGCGCATCGGCTTCGGCGGCTGGCGTTGCGGCCTCGGGGGCTGGCGCGTCTGCTGCCGCTTCAGCAGTTGGCTCTTCGGCGGCTGGTGTATCGGATTCGGTAGCGGCCGTTTCGGCAGTAGCGGCTTCGGCTTCGGCAGCCTCGGCGGCGGCAACTTTGGCGGCCTCGGCGGCAGCAACTTCGGCGGCCTCGGCAGCGGCGATTTCGGCTGCGGCCGCTTCCTCGGCGGCGGCGATGTCAGCGGGCGACTGCTCGTCTGGTGAGACGACGTAGCCCGTCTCCTTGTACGCGTCGACTTCGACGTCTTCGGCCTCCAGCGACGCCTGTTCGGCGAACTCTCGCGCCGTCAGGCCTTCGAGCACGGCGTCGGCCATCAGGCTCGTGATCAGCTTGATCGCGCGGATCGCGTCGTCGTTGGAGGGGACCGGGTAGTCGATGACGTCCGGGTCGCAGTTCGTGTCGACGAGCGAGACGATCGGCAGGTTAATGCGCAGCGCCTCGGCGACGGCGATCGACTCCTTCGTCGTGTCGATGAGGAAGACCGCCGAGGGCAGCGCCGTCATCTCTTTGATCCCGCCGAAGTAGCGGTTCAGCCGGACGATCTCCTCCTCCAGCTTCAGGCGCTCCTTCTTCGGGTAGTACTCGAACTCACCGCGCGCCTTGGCGTCTTCCATGCGCACCAGGTGGTCGATGCGGTTCTGAATCGTGTGGAAGTTGGTCAGCGTGCCGCCCAGCCAGCGCGTCACCACGAACGGCATGCCGCAGCGTCGCGCCTCGGTCTCGATCGCTCCCTGCGCCTGGCGCTTCGTGCCCACGAAGAGCAACGTGCCGCCGTCGGCCACGAGGTCGCGCACGAAGTTGCGGGCGTCTGCCAGCAGGTGCACCGTCTGCTGCAGGTCGAGGATGTGGATGCCGTTGCGCTCGGTGAAGATGTACCTGCGCATCTTCGGGTTCCAGCGCCTTGTCTGGTGCCCAAAGTGCACGCCTGCTTCCAGCAGGGACTTCATTGTTACGGTTGTCGCCAACTGTTTACTCCTGTTCCAACGTCCGAACGACCAGTATACACAGGTGGCTTCGCACGGAACAACCGCCGCGGGGGTTGGTTAGTTCACACACCCAATCCGTGAAGCGGGCCATACAGCTTGCAGCCCCAAGATGAGTCGGCCCGTCAGTTCCTGATGTTGTCGATCAACGACGGAGTCAAGCCACACTTGGCATTCGTGCTGATCGCCTGAGAAGCAGAATCAAAGTGGATCTCTCCACCGGAGAAAATCACAATGATGGCACTTAGCTGATCGAAGACAGCGTCATCCAAGATCGTTGAGGAGTAGAGATCGCCCAGATTGTCGAACTGGATACCCTCGCCAACGAGGAAGATATTGACAGCCTCGTTGGTCGCCGCCAGAAGATCGCAATCAACATCCAGAGGACTAGCCGCATGGACGTCCTTCGATGCCAGGCCAACCATCAGAATCACCGCCAGTACCGCCCCGGCAACGCCCATCGCACTTAGCGCGAACATGTAACGCATGATGCACCTCCTTCAGTGTGTTGCAATTATAGTCAAATGGGATGGCGCGTCAACTCCCCGCAGCTCTCTTCGTTCGACTACCCGCCTGTTCCCGTTGACCACCGAGTGCTACGAGTCAGACAATGAACGTCCTATGCCAGTCAGGAGTTTTGCAACAGCCTATAAGGTTCAGGACGAATCAAAACGAGCCCTTGCTGAGCACTATGCCGACTTGGCAAGTCAGCGAATGCAGGAAGCTGCTGAGCGTGGCCATCAGGCACAAAGTGGGCTAGGATCTTTCGATCCTAGCCCAACTCTCACGCAGGACGAGTCTAAAAGGGCAC
>JADFKG010000117.1 GCA_022565075.1 Chloroflexota bacterium
TCTCCTTCTGGCCTTTGCTTGGTTTCTTCGAGCCTACCGTCCCGTCGGCTGCCTTGCCCTTGCTACTGGAGGGCGCCGGCGACCATCAAGTCCGCGATCTCGTCGTCGCCGAGACCGAGGATTTCTTTGCACACCTGCTCTGTGTGCTGGCCGAGGAGCGGCGCTGGGGAGCGCAGCTCGCCGGGCGTCTTCGAGAATTTCGCGGGCGGGCCGTCGTATGCAGAGCGGCCGGTCTCCGGGTGGTCGAGGTAGACGTAGTAGCCTCGCGCCTTGAGATGCTCGTCGAAATCGAGCATCTCTCTCGCGCTCTGGACGACGTGCGCCGGAACGCCGCGCGACTGGAGGTCCTCCATGACGGCGAAGGCGTCCTTGTCCGCGGTCCAGGCGTTGATCGCGGCGTCGAGCTCGTCCTCGTTCTCTTTGCGCCCTTCGAGCGTGGCGAACTTCTCGTCGCCCACAGGGTCGCCGATCACCGCGGCCAGGGCGTTCCACTCGTCGTCGTCGAAGCAGGCGATCGCGACCCAACGTTCGTCCATCGGCCGGCCGCCGTTAGTCAACGGCGCGCACTTGTAGGCGTTGTGCGGCGAAGCGATCGGCAGGTGGTTGCCGATGCGGTTTTGCTCGACGCCGTTTGCCGTGTAATCGAAGATCGCCGGTGCCAGCGGGCAAACGGAAGACTCCAGCTGGGCGCATTCGATGCGCTGGCCCTTCCCGGTACGGTGGCGGTAGTGAAGCGCGGCCATGATGGCGACGAGCGTGTGTCCGGGGTTGATCACGTAGTCCGGGTAGTTCGTGCCAAGGCCGATCGGCTGCCGCTCGGGGAAGCCGCTGATGTGGCTGTAGCCGGTGATCGGCGTAAGGACGGCGCCGAAGCCCAGGAAGTCTTTGTGCGGGCCGTCGTAACCCTGCATCGGCTGGTAGGCGGCGATGATCTTCGGATTCCACTCGGATATCGTTTCGTAGGTCAGGCCCCAGCGCTCGATCACGCGCGGCGTGATGTTCGTGAGGAAGACGTCGGCCCACTCGACAAGCTTACGAGCGACGCCCAGGCCCTCGGGCGCGTTGAGGTTGAGGGTGATGCCGAGCTTGCCTGCGTTGAAGTTGTTGAAGTAGCCGCTGACGTTGTAGCCGGTCTTGTCTTTGGCGAACGGGGCAACGGTGCGCAAGGCGTCGATGTGCGTCTCCGACTCCACTCGCACGACGGTGGCGCCGTAAGTCGCCATGTGGTTGGCACAGATCGGGCCGGCGCCGTACCAGGAGAAGTCGGCGACCTTGAGGCCGTCGAGCGCGGCCTTCACGCGCGTACTCCTTCGCCCTCGCCGGCCTCGTCGAATCGCAGCGTCACTCGGTCGGGCATTCTGGCCTCCATCACACGGCTCCTTGCGCCTCTAGCTCGTGCCATTCGCTCTCGCTGACGCCCAGCTCTTCGCCGAATATCTGCTGGTTGTGCTCGCCGACGAGTGGTGGGCGGGCGTGGATCGCCCAGGGCGTCTCGGAAAAGCGGTACGGCGTGCCGGGATAGTCGAGCGTCGCCTTCAGTTCCGGGTGTTCCACGGGCGTCAACCATTTTCGCGCCTTCAGTTGGGGGTTCTCGGCGAGGTCCTTGGGCGTGCTGACGATGCCCCAGAGAAGGCGCCGCTCCTGTCCCTGCTGGTACATCTCCCACTTGGTCTTCGTGGCAGTGAACTTGCGCAGGACGGCGGCGATGTGAGTCATCGTCTGGATCTTCTGGCTGATGGCGGCGGGGTCTTCCGTGAACGTCGTCAGGAAGCGCAGGTTCAGGTTGCCGATGAACTCCTTATACGGCTCCTCGGTCAGGTCCTCCGCCATACCCTCTTCGTCCATCCAGACCAGCAGTTCGGACCATGGAGCCCCGCCCGGCGCACCAACGTAGCCGAAAACGTGCCCGTCGCTGCACTCGTAGACGCCGATGCCGGGCACGTCGAACGGGATGATGCCGCGCGAGCCGGCGTGGCAGCGCAGCGCTTCCAGCATGTCCCACGTCTGCATCGCGGTCTCCTGGGCGAGCGAGAGCGCCTCCTGCATCGAGACGTCGATGTGCTGGCCTTCGCCGCTCTGGTCGCGGTGAAAGAGGGCGATCAGCGAACTGGCTGCACCGATGATCGAGGCGGAGATGTAGCCCTGACGCCAGGGCGGGACGTTCGGCGGATCAGTTGGCTCGCCGGCCAGCCACATGACGCCGCCGGCGGCAACGCCGACGATGTCCGGCGCTTTGTAATGCGCGTGGGGGCCGTCCTGGCCGAAGCCGGTGATCGACGTGAGGATGACGTCGCTCTTGATCGCCGCCAGGTCGTCGTAGCCAAGCCCGAGGCCGGCCAGGTACCCCGGCTGGAAGGTCTCGACGATGATGTCAGCAGTGGCGGCGAGGCGTTTGAACAGTGCGCGGCCGCCCTCGTCGTCGAGGTTCAGCGTGACGCTGCGCTTGCTCGTATTGAGGTTGAGCCAGTAGAGGCTGGCTTCGGTGTTGTCATGGTAGTAGGGCGGCAGCGCGCGCACGGGGTCGCCGCCGGGCGGCTCGATCTTGATGACGTCGGCGCCCAGGTCTGCCAGCAGCTTGGTGCAATACTGGCCCGCCTCTCCCGCCAGGTCGAGGACGCGGATATCGCCGAGGGTAGTTTCGGATTCGGGCATTGGTGTCCTTCTGGTCGTTGGCAAATATAGCAGACGGGTCGTGGGCGAGTCACTGGGGCGTGCTGTAACTTTCACGGTTCGCGTGGTATAAAGCCGATGGCGCGCCGCTTGGGCGCGCGCAAGTCCAATGGAGAGGGAGGGGATGCCACTGTGGGCTGTCTGAGCGAGAAGGTTGCTATCGTCACCGGGAGTTCGCGCGGCCTGGGCCGGGCCATCGCCTGGGAGTTTGCCGAGCACGGGGCGAGAGTCGTCGTCAACTACAACCAGAGCAAGGAGCTGGCCGAGGCGCTGGTCAAGGAGATTAAGGACAAGGGCGGCGAGGCGATCGCCGTGCAAGCCAGCGTCGCCTCAGAGGACGAGTGCGGCGCGCTGATTGACGCTGCGATCAAGGAGTTCGGCGGCCTCGACATCCTCGTCAACAACGCTGGAATCAACCGCGACCGGACGATTCGGAGGATGACGGGGGAAGAGTGGCGCGAGGTGATCGCGACGGACCTGAACAGCGTTTTCTACTGCACGGCGGCCGCGGTGCCGCACATGATCGAACGCGGCGGCGGCCGCATCGTGAACATGGCCTCGATCATTGGCCAGAAGGGCAACGTGGGGCAGTCGAACTACGCGGCGGCGAAGGCTGGCATTGTCGGCTTCTCCAAGTCGGCGGCGCAGGAGCTGGCGCGCTTCAACATCACGGTCAACGCGCTCTGCCCTGGCTTCATCGAGACGGAGATGGTGATCAGCCTCACGGACGAGGTGAAGGAAGCGCTGCTGGCGACCGTGCCGCTCGGCCGATTCGGCAAGCCGGAGGAAGTGGCTGCGATTACGCGCTTCCTCGTGTCCGAAGGCGACTATGTGACCGGCGCACAGATCAACATCAACGGCGGAATGTACATGCAATAAGGCCCGCCATGGGACGCGAAGCGATCGAACAGTACCTCTACTGGATGGACGAGGCCTTCGACGGCCCTGACGAGCACTCGTTACTCAACAACCTGAGCTCCCTCCACGATCGCGACTGGGACGCGCGACCTCCCGGCGGCCAGCGCAGGGCCTGGCAGATCGTCAACCACGTGGGCGCCTGCAAGTTCATGTACGCCGACCACGCCTTCGCACAGGGCGAGCTGACGTGGCAGACGGTCGACGCGGCGACCGGCTTCGGCCGCTCACCGGCTGAGATCATCGGCTGGCTGCGGCGCGGCCACGACCTGCTGCGCTCCTACGTCGCCGCGCTCGGGGACGACGCGGAACTCCTCGTCGAGCGCCGTGCCAACTGGGGCGAGATGAAAGAGACGCGCTGGCTCGTCCGCATCACGATCGAGCACGACCTCTACCACGGCGGCGAGATCAACCACATCCGCTCGGTGCTCCAGGGAACGGACCGCTGGGCGCACGAGGAGTAGGCGCGGCCGGTCAGGCGCCGTCTTCGGGCGTTTCTTCAGGTGCTTCGGTGGGGCAAGGGATCGTCAGCGGGTCGCCGATCGCCAGGACGTCCGGGTCTTCGAGGTCGCTGGCCTCTACGATCGCGTCGATGGTAACGCCGAAGGTTTCGGCCAGGCCGGCGAGCGTGTCGCCGTCGAGCACTTCGTAGTCCGTCGGTTCGCATTCTGATGGTGTCGCCGTGGGCGTGGCCGCGACGGGCGTCTCTGTCGGGCCACTGGCGGTGGAGGAGGGCGTGATCACGAAGGGGCTGTCGCCGCCGCCACAGGCGCCGAGCGCGAGCAGCGCACCGGCCATCGGGATCAGGAATCGCATCGCCTACTCCTCTCCAGTCCAGCGGGGCGTCGTGACACCCGCACGATCCGCCGATCTGGCAGTGAAGTCAACGAATGTGGCGGGCAAGACGTTGATACATTCGCCGTCACGGCGAGCGATAGGCTGGCGGGTGACGCCGATCACTGGGCCTCGGCTGTCGGCCGCTGTTAGAATCCGGGCGATATGCTCGCCTACGACAAGAAGACGGCGCTCCTGCACGTCAGGAAAGCCGACCCAACGCTCGCTGGCGTAATCGAGGTGGCGGGGCCGTTCGAGATCGAGCAGCGTGGCGGTGCCTTCAAGTCGCTGGCGCGGGCTGTCTTCTTCCAGCAGCTGGCGGGGGCCGCCGCGCGGGCGATCATGGGCCGCGTGCTGGCGACGTTGGAGACGGACGAGGAGCGATGGTACGAACCGGCCCGCTTCCTGCAGGCGACGGACGAGGAGTTGCGCGCGGCCGGTCTCTCGCGGCAGAAGACGATGTACCTGCGGGACCTAAGCGAAAAGTTCGGCTCTGGCGAGCTTTCGGAAGACGAGTTCGGCGATCTCGACGACGAGGCCGTGATCGAGCGCGTGACGCTGGTCAAAGGCATCGGCCGCTGGACGGCGGAGATGTTCCTCATCTTATGTCAATGCGAGGCTGCGTTAGATACGATGCGAGGCTGCCTTTCTGCCAGAGTTTTCGGGCGTGTGACGTATCCATGGCGGCATTATAGACGGGCACGCTGGCATCATCCGGTTTGCTGAGCGCCAGCCACTGCCAATCCTCACCGTCTCCGGGAGTCCCCCTGCCGTTGAATCTACTCGTCGCCTCGCGCTCGCCGGTTCTTGTGAATCAGGCGGTGTTGGGGCGTCTTGACGACACGTATGTTTTCCCGCGTGTCTTTTCCTCCCTCCGCTAGGGGCTTAATATGATGCACTTCAGATCCCCGCGGGGCCTTGCCCCCCTTGTAGCCTCGCTGTTCCAAGATTTTCTTGATCTTCTTTTCGTCTGCCTCTCTCTTTTTCGGCATCACTTGCCCCTTTCTCCTACGGCTCCAGAGCCAGCCCTTGCCTCGCTCTTTCCAGATTGTTGCGATGCTGAGTGTACCGCTTCGCGGTGCGACCCTGCGCTGGCACAGTGTCAAGAAAGAACACTAGGGGCCAGCGACAATCTTATCGAAGGCGCTTGCCGAAACGAACATGGCTTCGGCAAGGCGAGGAAAGAGCCCGAGCATGCTTCGGCACTCGTCCCGAGAGACGCTGTGAGCCGTTGGATGGCCCGCCTGGTTGCGGGTAAGCCTGATGCCGGTCGCGGGGCCGCCCAGGAGCGCAGGCAGGTCACTGATCCAGCTCTTTTCCCCAACACCCTCCACGGCCTGCCGGAGCGGACTTCGATGCTGAGTGACGGCTGTATCGATCCAGCGTACTAGCGCCGCTGGCTGGTCGCTCGTTCGTGCGGGACGCCTGAGGCTGAGCACATTGAGCACTGCCTCGCAGCGAGGGACGAAGTGAACCAATGCCGCTTCCGAAGCCACTCCGATCATGACTGCTGTGGCTTGATAGTGTCCGACGAGGAAAGATTCCTGAGCGAATGCCGCGTGCCGTTCCGTCACTTCATCGAGGCCTGGGCAGCGGGCTTGAAGCAGTTTCACAAGACCGCTCCGATGAAGCACGATCTCCGCTTCATCGCCGCGACTCTCAAGGAAGTCTTCGGCGCCAGGAGCGACCTCGAAGTTGGGCCCGTTCGGTACGAGCACGCCGCCAGTCACCCATCGCCATAGAATTGCACGTATCCTCATGCCCAGCGCTTCAGATCCGCCATTCGCTTCTACGACCGCACCGACTTCTTGGTTGATCCCAAGCTTTGCTAGCATGTCACCGTATCCCTGAAGCCCCGGCGAATAGTTCCCAGGGTGTAGAAGTGCGTAGACTAACGCATCCTCGAGCTCGTCGTCAGTCAGAGCACGGTCGCGGGGGATCTCAGGTGGCATCACTCAACCACAGCCACGGCCACCGCCGCGTCTGCCAGCAGCATCGCCAGGTAGAACAGGAGCCATTCGTCACGATAACGCAGCGATCCCAGCAATGGAGGCGATCATGGCCACCGCGCCGATCAGGATGAAATAGGTGGCCTGCCATCCGCCGCTCCATC